>DATDYS010000077.1:0-4609 GCA_035288925.1 Candidatus Nanoarchaeia archaeon | reverse complement strand
ATCAATTACGCAGTTTCGCTTAACATGTCGAAAATCGCAGATTTTCGAGCATCATCAAAAATCTTTGATTTTTGAGATTCTCTTTTTCGTAAGGCTCCAAAGTCTTTGTAAAACAAAAAACTTTGGAGGTTGATTAAAATGAATTCAATGAAAATAAAACTAAATAAAAAAGTAAAAAAGGAGTTAATATTTCCTGCAAGTATTTCAGAAGATTTGGCTTATATATGTGGATTTATGGCAGGCGATGGTAGTATCTACACTAGAATGAGCAAGCACGATTATATCATTAAGTGTGTAGGTAATCCAAAAAGTGAAAGAGAATACTACCATAACACAATCGGTCCTTTGTTTAAGGAATTGTTTAATTTGAATGTAAATCTTAAAATACAAGACTGCGGTGAAACCTATGGATTTGTTGTATATTCTAAAAAATTACTTACTTATTTGACCAAGAATGTAGGATTGCCTTGCGGAAAAAAATATGAATCACTCAGAATACCGCCTATCATCAAGAATAATCAGAAATTACTGATAGCCTTCTTAAGGGGATTAGCAGATACTGATTTTTATCTAGGTTTAAAAAGAGGAGGTAAAATAAATCCTTTTTATCCTGTTATAACCGGTTCTTCTAAATCATTTGACTTTATGAGCGAAGTAGCTTACAAATTTGAACAGCTAGGGTTTAAAGTTTCTAGATATTTTAATTACAAACAACTAGATGACAGGTTTAAGAAGGGTTATTTTATCATAAACCGAGTTGAGTTATGCGGTCATGAAAACTATAAATTATGGATGAAGTTAATAGGCTTTAAAAATCCTAGACACCTAATTAAGTGCAAATTAATGTCAAAACAATATACTTAACAGTTATTTTTCCCAAACATTTTTATAAGCATTATTTCTTTGTTTGTTAAATTAAATAAAATAGGTGAACTAATGTTAATCTGCGGCATTGATGAAGCTCGTCGTGGTCCAATAATCGGAAGTATGGTAATGTGCGGCGCCATGATGGAAAAAAAGGATTTGCCTAAAATAATCGCGCTAAAACCAAAAGACTCAAAATTAATGACCAGAGAAGAGCGTGAAGAATTATATCCTAAACTATTGTCAGTTCTAAAATATTATCACGTTTTAATAATTCAGCCTGATGAAATAGATAAAGCCGTCAAAGGCGCAGACGGATTAAATCTAAACAGATTGGAAGCACACAAGCAGGCGGAAATTCTGAATGAATTCAACCCAGGCCAGGCAATAATCGACTGCCCGAGCAATAATATAGATTCTTACAGAATTTATTTGAAAAAATTATTGAAAAATAAGAATGTTGATTTGATTCTTGAGCACAAAGCCGAGCGTTACCCATTAGTCGCGGCAGCTTCAATAATCGCGAAAGTTACAGGAGACCGGGAAATAGAAGCTACAAAAAAAGAGCTGGGAATAGACTTCGGCTCCGGCTACATGTCGGACCCAAAGACAGTTGCATTTCTCCAGAAAAATTTTGAAAAATATCCTGAACTGTTCAGGAAAAGCTGGTTTCCGTACCAGGAGTTGGTGAATAAAAAATTCCAGAAGAATTTATCAGATTTCGGCCAGTTTCTTAAGGAAGAAAAGAAGCACAAAGGCCATACTCTGGAAGATTTGAAAAAACTAGAGGACTTCGGCTATCATTTCGAAAAGCCCAAATCAGAGCACGAATTGGCAATAATGAAAGGCCCATGCACGATAATTCTCTACAAAAACGGAAAATTATTGATTCAGGGCAAGCAGGAAGTCAAGCAGTCGGTGCAGAAAATGCTGGATTTTTCGTAGAATTAAATAAGAGGCACCAACAAGTTTTACTTTCATGGGTGGCTGGAGGGCTATCTAAAACCGGTTTAGTGCATTCAGTGCTCCCTCCGTAATGAATTTATGTCATAGTCATATTTTTTTCGAAAACTTTAATAACAACCATTACAAGAAATTTCTTTATGAACTATTTAATAAAAAAAGACCTGGTTTCTGTTTTGAATGATTTAATCCAGACTCTGAGGGAAAGAAAAGAAACTGATATCGCTGAGATAAAGCTGTTAAGCAACCACATCATTCATAACGCCAGCGTTTTTCAGGATGAAGATTCAATTTCTGTTGCAATTTTGATTTATTCGCTGTCGAAAATAATAGAAAGGAAAGAAAAGGAAATTGATTTTAATAAAATTATAACCATGATTAGTTCTGCAGCCTCAAGCCTGAAAAGCAACAATGATGACGGGTTCAGAAAATCCATCAGGGATACATTCAGTTTCATAAGAACCATAGACCACGGCTTGAGGTTATACATAAATGAAGTCATAAACCAGGCCCAGATAAAGAAAGGCTGCAAATTGTGCGAGCACGGCATTTCCGTTGCGAGGGCGTCGGAAGTTTTGGGAATTTCAAGATGGGAGCTGATGCACTATCTCGGAAAAACCACGGTAATAGACCAGTTTAATGGCCCAGTCAATATTTCCGGCAGGTTAAAATTTGCAAGGAGCCTGTTCGAATGAAATCTATTATATTTGATGCAGGCCCTATAATCAGCCTGGCAACCAACAATTTATTATTTATCCTTCCGCCGCTGAAAAAACAATTCAGCGGAAAGTTTTACCTGACATCAAGCGTAAAAAAGGAATTGGTGGACAGGCCTTTTGAAATAAAAAAATTCAAGTTTGAGGCAATCCAGATTGAAAAGCTGATTGAAGACGGGGTTCTGGAAATCATAGACAGCGATTTCATCAGAAATGAAAGCCCAAGGCTGCTGGAAATGGCAAACACTTCTTTCAGGGCTTTTAATAATAATATGCAGCTCGTTCATTTCGCGGAAATGTCGGCGCTGGCAGCAGCCATAACCCTAAATGCTGATGCGGTTGTTATAGATGAAAAAACCACGCGGCTGATGATGGAGAACCCGAAGCTGCTTCTTGAAATCCTGAAGAAGACCTTGCACACATCAATAAATATCAATGAATCCAATTTAAGGGAATTCAGGAGCAGGACAAAAAACATAAGGGCAATACGCTCGATAGAGCTTGTCGCAGTTGCGTACGAGCACGGCATTCTGGATGGCTACATAACCAAGATTCCGGATGCAAAAAGAAATTTGCTTGAAAGCGTTTTGTGGGGGGTAAAGCTCAGCGGCTGTGCTGTCTCAAGGGACGAGATAGCCCAAATTCTAAGAATGGAAGCAAAATAATCTGATTATTTTTTAATATAAGGAACTTTGAATAACCCGCTAATTTTATATATTTGATTCAAAATTACCTATAAGTTTAACAACAACTTTTATATATTATGCACTCATTCTTGAGGTTGTGGGACTGTGATAAAAGGCCAGGTTATCTCCGGGGAATTTGGAAGAATCGTTGCAAGGCAAAAATCAGGCCAGTCCATGGAAATTGGGGAGCTGCTGATTTCCGATTCGCCTGAAGGAAAAATTCTCATGCAGGTTTATGATTTGGTTTACGGCAGCCAGATATCGCAGCAGAATTTAGAATTAATTGCGGGAATGAAGCTGGAAGAAAACGCGGACTTGGATTTCTTCGACCCGAATTTAAGAAACTACATGCTTGCAATGCTGAAAAGCCTGCTCACAATAAACAGCAAAAACGCATCCGTAAGCAAATCCCTGCCGAACTTTTTCTCTGAAATAAGGGAATTAAAAGAAGAAGACTTATCCTTTTTGTCAAAGCCAAAAAACCCTTTGCTTGTTGGCAATCTGAGGTCTGGCTCAAAAATACTGGACGTCCCGATTTATCTTGACGGGGAAAAAATTTTCTCCCACCATATTCTGATAGCGGGAACAACGGGCCGCGGAAAATCCGTGTTAGTGTCAAACCTATTGTGGAATGTAATGGGAAAAAATTACTGCGGCATTTTGGTTTTGGACCCGCACAACGAATATTATGGCACGGCAAAGCTTGGATTAAAAGACCATCCACAAAAGGAAAATCTTGTTTATTACACGTCAAGAAACGCGCCGATAGGAACAAACACTTTAAGAATAAATCTTGAAACAATCAGGCCGCATCATTTTGACGGCGTTGCTGATTTCTCGGACGCGCAGAGGCAGTGCCTGAACCTTTATTACAAGGAGTACGGAAACAAATGGATTGAATCAATAATTTTGGAAAAAACACTAAGCATAAAGGATGCATTTAAGTCAGATACATTGGCGGTTGTCAAGAGGCGCATGCTTTATCTTCTTGATTTGGATTTTTCAAACAATCAGCTTTTCTGTGGCGGAATTTTCCAGCTGAATGCCGGCCACACAGCAATAGGCGACATATGTAGGCATCTTGAAGACGGAAAGCTTGTCATTGTTGACACTTCGAATTTTTCAGGCAGCATTGAGCTGTTAATCGGAAGCTTAATAGCGAATGAAATTTTTAATAAATACAAGAATTACAAGATGCACGGAACTCTGGATTCAAAGCCGGTAATATCAATAGTCCTTGAAGAAGCGCCAAGGGTTCTCGGCAAGGAAATACTTGAAGCCGGCCCGAATATTTTCTCAACAATCGCAAGGGAAGGGCGCAAATTCAAGGTTGGCCTGACTGCAATAACTCAATTGCCCTCATTGATTCCAAGGGAAATT
>DATDYS010000076.1:0-9099 GCA_035288925.1 Candidatus Nanoarchaeia archaeon | reverse complement strand
GACAACTTCAAACATGATTTATAGCAAGGAAATATATTTTATTGACTTTGGGCTGTCTTTTTTCTCGGAGAAAGCTGAGGACAAGGCTGTTGACTTGCATTTGCTGAAAGAGGCTTTGGAATCAAAGCATTATAAAATCTGGGAAGAGTGTTTTAAATCTGTTCTTGAAGCCTACAAAAAAGAAGCAAATAAATCAGGCGAGACACTAAAAAGGCTGGAAGCAGTTGAAAAAAGGGGAAGATACCGCGCAAAACATGGTAGTTAAAGCTGTTCTGTTTGATTTGGACGGGGTGCTCGTTGATTCTCTCGATGCCTGGTTTTATGTATTTAATGATGCGTTGAACTATTTTGGGCTGAAGGCGCTGAAGAAAAAGGATTTCAGCAGGAGTTTTGGAAAGCCGATAGAGTACGACCTCAAAAATTATTTTGTAGGCAAGACAGAGAGGGAAGTCATGCGGCAGTATAACAAATTCTTTAAAAAAAGAAAAGGCTATGTAAAATTATTTCCCCAGTCGGCTGAAGTGCTGAAAAATATCAAGAAAAGAAAGCTAAAGCTCGGCCTTATATCCAATTCCACAAAATTTATCGTAATGTCTGTTCTGAATCACTATAAACTGAGAAAATATTTTGATGTTATTATTGCAATGGAAGATGTCAAAAACAGGAAGCCGGCCCCTGATTCTGTTTTGAAAGCGTGCAGGCTGCTAAAAGTAAAGCCACAAAATGCAATTCTTATTGGCGATACGATGAATGACATGATTGCCGGCGAGAAAGCAGGGTGCGTTACGGTGGGGTATAAGATTGAAGGGGATTATAAGATTGACGAGCTTAAAAATATAGAAAAATTATTGTCTAATAAGTAGTAACACAAACATTTATATATTAGTTATACTTTCTAAAGCCTATGAAACGAGTTGATTGTATTCATTGTGAGTAAATTTTATTCTGATTTAATTAGTTCTGACTTCAAAAATTCTGATTGTTTAAGATGCGTCGGTACTGTTAGTTCTATGCATCATCGTTACTAGTTCTTGCATTGTTAGATTAAAATCTATTTTTTATTTTTTTAGTTCATGGCGGCAGTAGTTTAACGGCAGAATATGCGACTGTGGAATTGCGCGTGAGCATGCTTATAAATTCGCATGCAGGTCTCGCATGGAAGGGGTTCAATTCCCCTTTGCCGCCCTTTATAATAAACCGGAGGCAAAAATAAAATGCTCGAAATACCAAGTGATTGTATTCATTGTGGTGCCAAATAACAGGAGCCTGGCAAGTTACAAAGATGCAGCTCTAAAATATTTAGGAAATATCAACAAAGATAAGATTGTGGTATCCAGGGGAGAAGATATTCCTTTCATTGTGGAAGAGCTCGCAGGAAATGGAAAAACTGCAGTAGGACTGACTGGAAGGGACCTATTCAGGGAGTTCGAGCTTTCGGGATGCGGAACAAAGCTTGCAGTCATCAGGACTATTAATTGGAGCGATAAAAACGCCATCTTCGGAAAGCCGGTTTTATGCCTACTGGGCCCCAAGGATAAAAAGCTGGAAGACTTGCCTAAGAATCTAAGAGTTTCAATAAATTCAAAATACAAGAATCTTGCTAAGAAATACCTCAATCTTCTGGAAGATAAAGGATACAATTTTGCCAAAATCTACCTGTCCGGCTCTACTGAGTCCGCTTACTGCAACGGAATTTCTGACTTAGTCATTGACATTGTTTATACCGGCGCTTCAATAAAAAATTCAAACCTGGAAGTTTACGATAAAATATTCGAAAGCGATTTTGTAATCATAGGGGGCAAAAATGGTTGAGCCAAGAAAAGCCGTAATTGAGATGAAAGAGTACAATCCGCCAACTTCAGGCAGGGAAAAATCCCTACGGCTGGATTTTAACGAGAACACATTAGGGTGTTCGCCGAAAATAATAAAATCACTTAGGAAGATAAGAAAAAATTCATTGTCAATCTATCCGGAATACATAAAACTGAGAAAGGATTTGGCAAAATACTGCAATGTCGATGCAGACGAGATTATTGCCACCAACGGCACTGATGAGGCAATAAAAACTATAATTGAAGCCTATATCGAAAAAGGCGAAGATGAGATCATCATTCCGGTGCCGACTTACGCAATGTTCAAGTTCTATGCGCAGTTAAATGAAGCGATTATAAAAGAGATTACTTATAATGGGGATTTAAGTTTCCCAACAAAAAAAGTTCTGAACACAATAAGCAAAAAAACAAAAATAATAATTTTGGTGAATCCCAACAATCCGACCGGAACGTCAATCAGATCAAAGGATATCATAAAAATAATTAAAAAAGCTAAAAAGTGCAATGCATTGGTCCCGATAGACGAGGCTTACTGCCAGTTTTACGGCAAATCTTCAATCCCTTTAATCAGAAAATTTGATAATTTGTTTGTCATACAGACATTTTCCAAAGCATTCGGGCTTGCCGGCTTAAGATTGGGGTATATCATTTCAAATAAAAATAATATCCGGATTATGCAAAAAGTCCTTTCTCCGTACAGCGTCAACATTGCGGCGTCAGTTTGCGCCTCTGAAGCGCTTAAAGATTCAGCTTATATTAAGAATTATGTTAAAGAAGTAAACACGAGCAAGAAAATTTTCTTAAGGGAATTATCGAGCCTGGGAATCAAATATTATAAAACTGAAGCCAATTTTGTTTTGTTAAAAATCGGCCCTCAGGCTGCAAGTTTTTGCGAAAAGCTGAAGGAAAAAGGAGTTCTGGTGAGAAACAGGAGCAGCGACCCGCTTTTGCAGGGCTGCGTCAGGATTACTTTAGGAACCATCGGTCAAACAAAGCAGCTGATTAAGGCGCTTCGCCAGATAATAAAAGAAATCAATCCTTTGCTGATTTTTGACATTGACGGCGTTCTTGTTGATGTTTCAAAATCCTACAGGTTTGCAGTCAGGAAAACCGCTGAGTATTTTACCAAGTCGGATATTAATTTTGAAGAAATTCAGGAATATAAAAACAAGGGAGGATTAAACAATGACTGGGATTTGACGGAAGCAATCATTGAGAATAAAGGATTCAAAATCAATAAAAAAATAATTATAAAAAAATTCCAATATTATTATTCCAAATTAAAAAACAATGAAAAATGGCTTTTGGACAAAAAAATACTAAAGATATTGTCGCAAAGGTATAATTTAGCCATACTGACCGGAAGGCCAAGAAAAGAGGCGATTTATGCTCTGAAGAAAAATAAAGTTGTCAAGTATTTCAAAATTGTTATTGCGATGGAAAATATTTCCAGGCAAAAGCCTAATCCTGAAGGCCTGCTGAAAATATTGGATAAATTTCCCAGTTCTGGCGCATATTACTTTGGGGACACTGTGGATGACATGAAAACTGCTGTAAGCGCCAATGCCATTCCCGTCGGAGTTCTTCCTCCCCAAGATAAATCAGAATTTCTGGAAAATCTTCTGGCAAAAAACGGAGCCAGGCAAATAATTCAAAATATCAACAGGATAATGGAGGCATTAAAATGAGAACGGCTAAAATTTCGAGAAAGACAAAAGAAACTGAAATTGATTTAATGTTAAATATTGACGGAAAAGGAAAATATGCGATTAATACGCCAATAGGGTTCTTTACCCACATGCTTGAGGCATTTTCAAAGCATGGGCTGTTTAACATTGAATTAAATGTAAAAGGAGACATGCAGGTAGACCAGCACCACACTGTTGAAGATACAGGAATAGCATTGGGGCAGGCTTTCAGGGAAGCATTAGGGGACAAGAAAGGAATCAACAGGGCGGGCTATTTCATTTATCCCATGGACGAGGCTTTGGCAATTGCTGCACTGGACATATCGGGAAGGCCTTACCTGAAATTTGGCGCGAAATTCAAAAGGAGATTTTGCGGCGATTTTGACACCGACCTGCTTGAAGACTTTTTTTACGGGTTTTCAGTGGGCCTGGGCGCAAACATTGCCCTTAAAATTGATTACGGCAGAAGCGACCACCACAAGATAGAGGCATTGTTCAAGGCTTTTACAAAAGCTTTGAAAACAGCGTGCTCAAAAGACAAGCGTGCGCTAAAAGAATTGCCATCGACAAAAGGAGTAATAGAATGATATCCATAATAGATTACGGAGCTGGAAACCTGAAAAGCGTAAAAAATGCTTTGGACTACCTGAAGGCAGACTGCAGAATAACTGACAAAGCAGCAGATATACAAAATGCGGACAGGCTAATCCTTCCGGGAGACGGCTCTTTCGGTTACATGATGGAAAATTTAGAAAAAAAGAATTTGATTACGCCAATTAAAAGTTTCATCAGGAGCGGAAAGCCATTTTTGGGAATATGTTTAGGTTTGCAGGCGCTGTTTGAGGAAAGCGAAGAAAGCCCCGGGGTCAAGGGACTGGGAATATTCAGGGGAAAAGTGGTCAGATTCCAAAAAGGAAAAATTCCGCAAATCGGCTGGAACAAAATCATTCCTGCAAAAGGAAATATTTTCAGGGAGGGCTATGTTTATTTTGTCAATTCATACTATGCGGTTCCGGAAGATAAATCAGTGATTGTATCAGTGGCGGATTACTATGGTGATTTTGCGAGTGCCATTGAATGCAAAAATGTCCTGGCAATGCAGTTTCACCCCGAAAGAAGCGGGAAGTGCGGGCTAGATATACTAGAAAGGTGGCTCCAATGCTAGCAAAAAGAATTATCCCGTGCCTGGATATAAAAAACGGAAGTGTTGTGAAAGGAAAAAGATTTGGTAATTTGAAGTATGCCGGAAACCCATTGGAACTTGCCAAAAGATATTACGGGCAGGGAGCGGATGAATTGGTTTTCCTTGATATCAATGCGTCTTATGAGGGCAGGAAAACAACCTTAAGCCTGGTTGAAGAAATCGGAAAAAATATTTTCATACCTTTTACCGTCGGAGGCGGGATACAGACGATCAAAGATATCAGGAAAATCCTGAATGCGGGCGCTGATAAAATTTCAATCAACACTTCAGCTATAAAAAATCCTGCAATAATCAAAAAAGCATCAAAGCAATTCGGAAGCCAGTGCATCGTTGTTGCGATTGACGCAAAACGCAATGGAAAAAATTGGGAGGTTTATATTGAGGGCGGAAGAAAGCCAACAGGAATAGATGTTTTGCAATGGGCCAAGCAAATAGAAAAACTAGGCGCGGGAGAAATATTATTGACGTCAATTGACAAGGATGGGACTAAAGAAGGCTATGATTTGGAGCTTACAAAAAAAGTTTCAGAAACCATCAATATACCAGTTATCGCGTCCGGTGGGGCGAATAACCTGAAAAGCATACTGGATGTTTTCAGAAAAGGAAAAGCAGACGCTGCCCTTGCAGCTTCGATATTTCACTATAAAAAATTTTCAATCGGGCAGGTAAAAAAATATCTTTTGAAAAATAAAATCAGGGTAAGAAAATGATAATACCAAGCATAGATTTGATGGGCGGAAAAGCAGTCCAGCTCCGGCAGGGCAGGGATAAAACTCTTGAAAGAAAGGATGTACTAGATTTAGCGCTGAAATTCAGAAGGTATGGTGAAATAGCAGTCATTGATTTAGACGCAGCCCTTGGCACAGGAGATAATCTGGAGCTTATCAAGCAGATTTGCAAAATAGCGGACTGCAGGGTTGGTGGCGGAATAAGGACTTTGGAAAAGGCAAATGAGATTTTGCAGGCTGGCGCCAAAAAAATAATTATCGGGACAAAAGCAGCTCCAAAATTCCTAAAGCAGCTGCCAAAAGAAAGGATTATAGTCGCCATTGATGCAAAAGACGGCTATGTAGTTAACAATGGCTGGAGAAACAAAACCTGCAAAACACCGAAAGAGCTAATCAGGCAGTTAGAGCCGTTCTGCTCGGAATTCCTTTTTACAGATGTAAATAAAGAGGGCCTGATGAAGGGAATAGATTTCAGCAAAATAAAAAGGCTGAGGGAATCAGCAAAAAATCCATTGACAGTTGCAGGAGGAATAACCTACCTGAGTGAAATTAAATGGCTGGAAAATTTGGGAATAAACTCGCAGCTTGGCATGTCGTTATACACGGGAAAAATAAGATTAAGCGATGCTTTTGCCTCTATTCTGGACTTTGGCAAAAATAACGGGCTGATTCCGACGATAGTCCAGGATGGCCAAGGGCAGGCTTTAATGCTTGCATTTTCCAGCAGGGAGTCATTGAAAAAATCATTGGAAACTGGAAAAGCAACCTATTACAGTCGCTCGAGAAAAAAAAATTGGACAAAAGGAGAGACTTCCGGCAATTATCAGGAAATTGTCAGGGTCAGGTATGACTGCGACAGGGACGCATTATTATTTACTGTAAAACAAAAAAATGTTGCCTGCCATTATGGAAGATATTCCTGCTTTGGCGATAAGGAATTCGCTTTTCAGGAATTGTACGATGTAATCAAGGACAGGATAAAAAGTCCCAGGCCAAAATCGTATACATCCAAAATTGCGTCAAGTGAAAATAAAATCAAGGAGAAAATAAGGGAAGAGTGCATGGAGATTTTAGGATATACGGACAAAAATAACCTGATCTGGGAAATTTCAGACTTGTTTTATTTTGTTTTTGTCCTGATGGCTAAAAATGGGATTGATATCAGCGATATTCAAAATGAATTATGGAGACGGAGAAAATGAAAATCGTAGATGAAATAATCAAGGAAGTCCGAGATAAAGGAGATATTGCTGTTAGTTATTACACTAAAAAGTTTGATAAAGCCAGCTTAAATTCATTTATAGTTACAAGAGAAGAGGTAAAAAAAGCTTATGAACAAGTTGACAAATCAACAATAAAATCAATAAAGCTGGCCAAGAAAAGCATCGAATTCTTTGCAAAGCAGCAGCTTAAGCAGTTCAGGAATTTTGAAATAAAGAAAAATGGAGTGGTGTTGGGACAGCGGGTTGTTCCCATAGAAAGGATTGGTGTTTATATTCCTGGCGGCAATTACCCACTTCCTTCAACTGCCCTTATGTGCATTGTTCCGGCAAGGCTGGCCGGAACCAAAGAGATAATAGCCTGTTCTCCGAGAATAAGGCCTGAAACTATAGTTGCAGCGGATATTGCGGGCGCAGATAGGATTTTCAGGATTGGCGGAGCGCAGGCGATAGCAGCAATGGCTTACGGCACGAAACAGATTCCTAAAGTTGATAAGATAGTCGGGCCTGGAAATATTTATGTTACTGCAGCCAAAAAAGCCGTTTACGGCGATTGCGGCATTGATTTCCTTGCAGGACCAAGCGAAGTGATGATACTGGCAGATGAAACAGCGGATTACAGGATTATTGCGATCGATTTGATGGCACAATTAGAGCACGATATCAATGCCAGGGCGTTTCTGGCCGCAAACTCTGCCGCATTGGTTAAGAAAGTGCGAATTGAAATTGAAAGATTAATGTTAGAATTAACTACAAAGGGCATAATCAAACAATCTTTGAAAAACCTAAGAATAAAAGTTGTTAAAAATATGGATGAAGCCGTATCATTCGCAAACGAAATAGCTCCCGAGCACCTGGAACTGCAGATAAAAAATCCTGAAAAATATCTCAGCAGGCTGAATAGTTACGGCTCTTTATTTTTGGGAAAATACTCTGCAGAGGCGTTCGGAGATTATTGCAGCGGAACAAACCACGTATTGCCGACGAACGGGGGAGCGCGATTCACAAGCGGGCTAAGCGTAAGGGATTTTGTTAAGCTGCAGACTTACCAGAAAATTGATAGAAAAGGAGCTGTAAATTTAGCACCAGTCGCATTGAAATTAAGCAAGACAGAAGGCTTGGATGCGCACAATAGGTCAATCAAGACAAGATTAGCAAACTATTTAAACCAAAATAAAAACGGAAACTAATATGGACCTTCAACTGCCTAAAGGAACGCGCGATTTCGCGCCAGAGGAGAAAATAGTAAGGGATAAGGTAGTTAACACTCTGAAGGAAGTCTTTGAGCTGTACGGCTTTGCGCCGCTGGAAACGCCTGTTTTTGAAAGATTTGATGTGCTGTCTTCGAAATACACTGGAGGGGCGGAAATTCTCAAGGAAACGTTCAAATTGAGGGACCAGGGCGGTAGGGATTTGGGATTGAGGTATGATTTGACAGTCCCAATGTGCAGGTACATTGCAATGAACCCAAATACAAAAATGCCTTTCAAGAGATACCAGATTGGGGAAGTATTCAGGGACGGGCCGGTTGCTTCTGCAAGATACAGGCAGTTCACGCAATGCGATGTTGACGTTATAGGCAGCTCTTCGATGGCAGCGGATGCCGAGATCGTTTCGTTGATTTTCACGGCTTTCAAAAAATTGGATTTTGAAATTGCTGTAAAAGTCAACAATAGGAAACTGCTGAATGATATTCTGGATTTCTGCGGAGTTGAAAAAGACAGGCAGGATTTAGTTATATTGTCAATTGACAAGCTGGAAAAATTCGGGTTAAGCGTTGTGAAGAATGAATTAAAAGAGCAGAGAATAGATGATTCAAAAATAAATAAGATTATAGACATTTTAAATATTAGGGGAAGCAATGACGAAAAAATAAAGCAGCTGAAAAACATTCTGAAAAATTCGGACGGATTAAGCCAGGTTGAGCAGTTAATTTCTTATGCTAATAATCAGAATCTTGAAGCTGAGTTTGATGTTTCATTGGCTCGAGGGCTTTCATATTATACGGGAACAGTTATTGAAGCATTCCTGAAGAACAGCAGCGTCAAAAGCTCTGTTTGCGCCGGCGGCAGATATGACAAAATGATTGGCAATTTGCTGGAAAAAGGGGAATATCCTGCAATGGGCGTGAGTTTTGGAGTTGACAGGATTTATGACGCTTCAATTGAAAAACAAGAAAATAAAATAAAAACAAACACTAAAGTTTATGTTATTCCAATAAAATCGTTGAATGAAGGAATTAAAATAGCACAGCAGCTAAGGGATGCCGGAATTAAAACAGATATTGACTTGAATGAAAAAGGCCCTTCAAAAAATCTTGAGTATGCAAATTCTCTCGGAATTCCTTTTGTTTTATTTGTCGGCAAGAAAGAGCTGCAGGAAGGAAAATTAAAATTAAGAGATATGAAAAGCGGGAAAGAAGAGATG
>DATDYS010000075.1:0-4120 GCA_035288925.1 Candidatus Nanoarchaeia archaeon | reverse complement strand
CAAGAAAAACAGCTATTATGATGCCCCATATTAAAAACCATCTCCTGGCTTTCCTGGACATTGTGCCGAGGACATCTGCGTTGATGACAGCATTGTCCACGCTTATTACGATTTCAAATAAGCTTAAACCCAAAACAGTCAAAGCTATTGAAAAAAAGTCCATAATTTGTGGAATAAAACAGCAGAATAAAAAGATTATGGTTATCTCCTATCCAGTATCCTCCTTGGCATAAAGAACGCTATAACCAATGGAACGGCTATTGTACCTAAGCCAAAAACCAGTATGGCCCATAGCGGGTAATTATTGTAATTCAGCAAATAATCAGCTTTTAGCTGAAAGAATGCAAGCAAAACAACTATTGGCGGCACTGCATACTTGATAATAAACCTCCACAATTTGCCAATTTTCAAGGCAGAATTTTGGTTGATAAACGCGCTTATCTTCTCGCTTTCAAAAAACCAACCAACAGCCAGAACTTCAAGAAGAACTGCAATCAAAATGCTATAAATTACAAAATGGCTTACAATTTCCATTATGTAAAAGCCCGGCTTTATGATGAACAGCAATCCAAATAAAAAGCCGAATCCAGCCACAAAAACAGCAGCATTCCTGTGCTTTGTGTTGAATTTATGGACCAAAACATGTGATATCGAATAAGCAAGTGAAGAAGCGCCAAAAATAAAAAATATTGTGAACAATGCAAAAAACAACAAGCTTAGCAAAGTGGGCTTGTAGAAGAAAGGCAATGCCTGCGTTAAAGTTGTGAAGAAAGAACTGTAGTCAGAAAAAATCAAGCCATCCAAATTAACATTGTTTTTCATTTCCAAAAACCCAAGAATTCCGAACAGAATAAATCCAATTAACAGGCTGGCCAATAATTCAAAAATAACTGCAATTGACGAATTGGCTGCAATAAATCCCTTGCTTTTTCTTGCAAAAGCAGGCATAATCCCGAAAGACAATCCCAATGAGACAATTGCCAGCGAGAATGCGGCAATCCACACATCCAAATCCAGCAATCCCCTGAAATCAGGCTTTAAAAAAGAGTAAACCCCATTTAACGCGTTGTCAAGCTGCAGCGAGTAAGCCAAAAATAACAGCAGCAAAAAAGCAAAAGCCGGCAGTATAAGCAAAAAAGCCCTTTTCATGCCCTCAAACCCATTGCGAATGCAAAAAAACACGATAATCCACGCGAAAACCAAGGCAATAAAGACAGGCAGGGAAAACTGTGTGAAATTTTTAAAGCCGTCAGCTGCCTGGACAACATTCCCTAAAAAATATGATTTTGCATCGTTCTTCCACTGCAGTCCGAATGAAACAAAAAAATAAATGATGTGCCATGAAAGGATGACTGCAGAGAAGCTCATTACGATAAAAGCATTAAACAGCATGAGCCAGCCTATGCCGCTGAACCATTTCCTTATAGAAGCAAACAGATCTACAACATTTTTGCTGAAATACTGCCCGATTGAGAATTCAAGCATCAGCAATGGAATGCCAAGCACTATCAAGGCAATGAAATATGGGATAAAAAACAATCCTGTGTAATTGAAGGAATAATACGGGTAGAGCCAGATATTGCCGATGCCTAATGCTGCCGCAACTGACAGCAATAAGACAAACAGCCTTGAATTATTCGCCCCCATAATACCAACTCATAATTGTTTCTATTTAAAACTTTTGCCTGTGATAATTTTTGAGTGATAACAAATTTCATTAAAAACAAACCGCAAAAAATTTAAAGAGCTAACTTTCATCAGATTTTGTGATTATCAGGCTCAAGTGGGTAGTTGCTGTCCAAGTTATTATCATACTGGTTTTGCTAGCTGTAACTGCAAATTATTATCTTGAAGAAAATAAGATAGAAAAAGCGCGAAATGGCGGGCTTCTTTCCCAAAGAATATATTCAGGGATATTGGAGCCAAAAAGCTTTCTCATAGTCAGTTTCGCGCCATTGAAAGAAAAAATAAACGCCCATATCCAAAAAAACAACCTTAATGTGTCAGTCTATGTTGAAAACTTCCGCAACGGCGCATACATGGGAATAAATGAAAGAACTGGATTCTTCCCTGCAAGCCTGATTAAGCTGCCTATTGCAATCCTGATAGCAAAAAAGATTGAAAACGGCGAGCTAAGATTTGATACTATGCTCAGCATTTATGATTCGGACAGGACAAGCAGCTTTGGAGAGCTTTACAAAATCAAGGAAAATCAGCTGCCTGTTGGAGTCTTGCTTGAAAAAATGCTGAAAGAATCAGACAATACAGCCTATAGGATATTGCTGCGACAAGTTGATGCTGGGGATTTCCAGCTTATTCTGGACTATTACGGCATTGATGTTAATGCGGACTTTGAGGAAGGCGAAACAGCTGAGCGCCCGAATTTATTGAGCCCGAAGGCAATGTCAACATTATTCTCCAGCCTGTATTTTTCCACGGTTCTTGAGCCCGAAAATTCAGAGCGCCTGCTTTCATTGCTTTCTGATTCAGCCTTTGATGTAAAAAAAGCCGCTAACATACCTAATGATGTTGCCATAGCCCATAAGTTCGGCGAGACATATTATGTTGGCTACAGGTATTTTCATGACTGCGGCATAATGTACATTGGCGAAACCAGAATATTCTACTGCATTATGACTGAAGACTTAAATGAAAAGCAGGCAACAGAAGCCATAAGCTTTATAGTTAATGAAACGTACCATTACGTTAAAGAAACAAAAGCCAGATTTGAAGATTATAAGCAATAGGGCTAAACCAATACTTTAATAAAACCAAAAACAATACTGACTGCCATGCAGCCGTTAATCCGCAAATACATTCCGAAAACCGAAAAAGAAATAATAGGGCAGGATGAAAACCTGAAACAATTAAAGAAATTTATAGTCAATTTTAAATTAGAAAAAAAGAATTCTGCATTAATCTACGGGCCGAGCGGCACAGGGAAGACGTGCTGTGTCTATGCAATAGCAAATGAAATTGGATTTGAGGTTATAGAAGTCAATGCATCTGATTTCAGGAATGCCGAGCAAATCAACCAAAAAGTCGGCAATGCAATAAAGCAGCAAAGCCTGTTTGCGAAAGGAAAAATTATTCTTGTTGACGAGATTGACGGCCTGTCAGGGCGCGAGGACAGGGGGGGCATTCAGGCAATAACAAAGCTGATTGAAGATTCTGCATTCCCGATAATTTTGACAGCCACAAACCCGTTTGACAACAGATTCAGCTCCTTGAGAAGCAAGTCAAATTTAATCGAGTTTAAGCAGCTGGATTACCTGTCAATTTTCCAAATATTAAAAAAAATCTGTGAAGGAGAAAAAATAAAGTTTGACGAGGAAGTCCTAAAAAATCTTTCAAGGAGGAGCGGCGGCGATGCAAGAGCAGCCATAAATGATTTGCAAACATTAACCCAGGCTAAAAAAGAGCTGACAAAAGAGAGCCTTGTGGAGTTGGCTGACAGGAACAAGACTGACAACATAATGACGGCATTAAACAAAATATTCAAGACAACAGACCTGAAAATTGCAGTTTCAGCATTTGACAATGTTGAAGAGGACTTAAACGAGCAACTATTGTGGATTGACGAAAATTTGCCAAAAGAGTATACAAAGCCCGAGGAGCTTGCAAAGGCATACGAAATGCTCAGCAAAGCCGATGTTTTCAACAGGAGGATAAGGAGATGGCAGCATTACAGATTTTTGATTTACATAAATGCGCTGATTACGGCTGGAATAGCCTCTGCAAAAAAGGAGAAGCACAAGAACCTTGTTGAGTACAAGCCGACCGGCAGGATATTAAAAATATGGTGGGCTAACCAGAGGATAGCAAAAAAGAAGGACATTGCGGAAAAAATAGCCCAAAAAACACATTCATCAAAAAAAGAAATTATAAAAAGCACAATGCCTTACCTTCCGATAATGTTCAAAGATAAGGAGATGAGGAGCAATATCATAAGCGAGCTTGATTTAAATGACGAAGAGGCTGAGTGGCTGAAACAGGCTAAGTGAAAATGAAGTTTATAACTGCGGAAGAACTTGCCAAAAGCGGGAAAAATGGCTTATTGATGCTTGACATCAGGGATGACAGCAAATTCAGCGCAAGCACTGTCCCAGGGAGCATAAAC
>DATDYS010000074.1:0-15913 GCA_035288925.1 Candidatus Nanoarchaeia archaeon | reverse complement strand
ATAGAGTTTGCAAGGGAGC
The DNA here is from genome assembly GCA_035288925.1 of Candidatus Nanoarchaeia archaeon. Lineage (GTDB taxonomy): Archaea > Nanobdellota > Nanobdellia > Woesearchaeales > GW2011-AR4. The sequence goes on along the minus strand of DATDYS010000074.1, from coordinate 15,894 downwards.
TCAATAGGCTGGGAATTAAAATAATTTCAACTGGCAACACGGCAAAACTGCTAAGCCAAAATAAAATAAAAGTTGTTTCTGTTTCTGATGTCACAAAATTCCCAGAGATGCTTGACGGCCGCGTGAAATCGCTGCACCCAAAAATTTTCGGCGGAATTTTGGCGGACAGAAAAAATAAGAATCACCTGAATGAATTAAAAAAGCAAAAAATAGATGTCATCGATTTGGTTGTCGTGAACTTTTATCCATTCGAAGAAACAATAAAGAAAAGCAAAAAATTAGATGATGCAGTTGAAAACATTGACATTGGGGGGCCTTCATTGGTAAGGGCTGCTGCAAAGAATCATCAAGAGGTTTTGGTTATCGTTGACCCGCAGGATTACAATTCCATTCTTGACAAAATAAAATCCAAGAAAATTAATAATGAATACAGGTTAAATTTGGCGGCGAAGGCGTTCGAGATGACTGCAAGATATGACACGATAATCAACAGTTATTTTAACGGACTGATAAATAATCAATTCCCGGAAATACTCAATTTAACATTCAAAAAGATACAAAAATTAAGGTACGGCGAGAATCCGCACCAAAGCGCCTCTTTCTACCGGGATGTTTTTGTGCACGAAGGCTGCCTGTCGATGGCAAGGCAACTGCAGGGAAAGGAGCTGTCCTTCAACAATATAATTGATGTTGACGCCGCTTTTGAGCTGGCAAAAGAATTTGACCAGCCAAGCGCCGCTGTGGTAAAGCATACAAACCCAAGCGGAGTCGCTTCCGCAGGCAAAATAGAAGACGCCTATAAAAAAGCCCACGAGGCCGATCCAAAATCCGCATTTGGCTGTATTGTTGCGTTGAACAGGAATTGCAATGCTGGGGCTGCAGAATATATGAAGCCGCTGTTCATAGAAGCTGTTATCTGCCCAAAATTTGACACAGACGCGCTGAAAATACTGAAAGAGAAGAAAAACCTCAGGCTTCTTGAAACCGGCCTGGCTGAAAATGAGGATACGGAATATGACTTTAAGAAAGTGTGCGGCGGAATTCTTGTTCAAAGCGAGCCGCATACTGAACTAAATGAAAAAAATCTGAAAGTCGTGACAAAAAGGAAGCCCACAAAAGAAGAATTGAAATCATTAATATTTGCGTGGAAAGTCAACAAGCACACTAAATCTAATTCCGTTGTTTTTGTAAAGAACGATGAGACTGTCGGAATCGGAGCCGGCCAGATGTCAAGAGTAGATGCCGTTGACCTTGCAATCATGAAAAATAAGGATAAAATAAAAGGAAGTGTTATGAGTTCTGACGCATTTTTCCCTTTCAGGGACGGCGTTGACCAGGCGGCAAAAGCCGGAGTAACGGCAATTATTCAGCCGGGCGGCTCGATAAGGGACGAAGAAGCGATTAAAGCCGCTGATGAGCACAATATCGCGATGGTTTTTACCGGGATTAGGTTGTTTAAGCACTGAGCAGGATTATCACAAAGTTTTTATACCTATGAATTCAGGAATACAGTAAAAGGTTACTTCATTAAATAAAAATTAGTGTTGAATTTAAATGGCAAAGATGCAAGGAAAGTTAATTTTGCAGCTTGTTCTCATAAGCGCGGTCATTTTATCTGGATGCCAGAAAGAACGAGCCGCCACGGAGCCTCAACCTCAAAGTATAGGTCCAAGTTTTTGCTGCGGGCATTTCGATGAAAGTACAGGAACATCCAGATATTTTTTGTCCGCAGATAAAAATTGCGGATTACCGGAAAATTCCGCCTGCGCCGGAAGCTGTCCTAGCGTTGTGGAAAGTAAATATTGCCAATAAGCTAAATATTTCTTGTATAAGCCAATAAATTGCCTAAGTCAAATGCAGCAAAAACAAATATTATAAAGAAAAGGATTACCCTTCTTCTATGTTAACCGAAGAACAGCAAAAAGAAATATATTTTCCTTATTCCAAAATAAGAGATATTCAGTCAAGTATGATTTCTGATGTTTACAGCGCCATAAAAGAAAAAAAGCACATTATAATGCACGCTCCGACAGGAATCGGAAAAACAATTTCAGCATTGGCGCCCGCTTTGTCATTGGCCATAAAAAATAATTTGGCGATTTTTTTCCTGACGTCAAGGCAGACCCAGCACAAGATTGTCATTGACACTTTAAAGCAGATAAAGCAGAAATTCAACATTGATTTAGAGTGCGCGGACGTGATAGGAAAAAAGCACATGTGCCTTCAGCCAGGAGTTGAGGCGATGTCCTCATCTTCGTTCCACGAATACTGCAAATCATTGAGGGATGACGGAAACTGCGAATTCTATACGAACACCAGAAAATTAACCGGGCAGCCGACGATAAACGCGCAGCATTCATTGGAAGAGCTAAAAATAATCGGGCCGTGCCACGTTCAGGACACAATCCATGAAGGAAAAAAGAAAACGCTGTGCCCTTATGAGCTTGCAATCCTGACAGCTGGAAATGCAAAGGTCATAATTGCCGATTATTACTACATTTTCAACCCTGGCATAAGGAACAGTTTTCTGCTGAAAATAAAAAAAGAGCTGGGAAATTCCATATTAATTGTTGATGAAGCCCACAATCTCCCAATTAGGATAAGGGAACTGCTGACGCAGGCAACATCAAGCTTAATCATAGACAGCGCAAAAAAAGAGGCAAGGAAATTCGGCTTTGAAGATATTTTAAAAAATATCGAGATTGTGGAAGATGCTTTGTTCAGCCTGTCAAAAAATATTGAAACCGAAGGAATTGTCTCGAGGAATTCATTGTTTGATTTGATTAGCAATAAAAAAAGCTATGAGGACATCATGACGGAGCTGGCATTTGCCGGGGAAGAAATAAGGGATATCCAGAAAAGAAGTTTTGTACTGAGCATATCCAAATTCCTGGAATCATGGCTAGGCTCTGACATAGGATACGGAAGAATTCTGTCAAAAGAAATTTTTGAAAAAAAACTGAAAGTCAGCTTAACATACAGGTGCCTTGACCCGTCAATAGCGGCAAAAGAAGTTATTGACAGGAGCTATTCAACTGTCCTGATGTCCGGCACTCTGACTCCAACATCAATGTACAGGGACATTTTGGGATTTAAGGATAACGTGGTTGAAAAAGAATACAAGAGCCCGTTTCCAAAGAAAAACAGATTAAATTTGATAATCCCAAAAACAACAACAAAATTTGTTGAGCGAAATACAAGGCAATACACAGAAATAGCAAAGGTCTGCGGGGACATTGTCAATTTAATCAATGGCAATTCTGCAATCTTCTTTCCAAGCTACGATTTGCTGCAAAATATTCAAGAATTTCTGAGCAAGCAGACTCAAAAGCTGATTTTTACTGAAAAATCTTCCATGGCAAAACAGGAAAAAGAAGCGCTGCTGTCAAATTTCAGGAACCATAAACAGAATGGCGCAATTCTTTTAGGCACTTCAACCGGCTCATTTGGAGAAGGAATTGACATGCCCGGTGTCTTGCAGGCAGTAATAATAGTGGGATTGCCATTGAATAAGCCTGATATTGAAGCGAGACTATTAATAGAATATTACGATGACAAATTCGGCAAAGGATTTGAGTATGGTTACGTTTTGCCCGCCATTACAAAATGTTTGCAGAACGCAGGAAGATGCATAAGAAGCGAGTCAGATAAAGGAGCAATTATATTCTTAGATGAAAGATACGCCTGGCAGAATTATTACGAGTGCTTTCCAGAGGAGTGGGACATGGAAGTCGAGATGGATTATAAAGAAGCTTTGGAAAAGTTCATACACAAGAACTAATATTCATAGAAATAAGGATGGGATGTCTAGCAAAACGTTGAAGGTGAAAATCATTTTTGGAAAATTAAATTTTAAAAATTCTGGAAAAAGCGCTGAAGAACTGGTGAAAGGAAGTAGATGAAAAAATCTAACCTAATTCTTAGTTAATGAATAATTTTTGAGTTTACAAAAAAATAAGTTATTTTTTATTTATACACATTAGCCTTATCTTGAAATAAATTGTATATTCTGTTTATCTCAGAATACATGCCAGCCTTTCTTGCATCGGTTAGGTCTGAATACGCGAGCCTCATATAAATTAAAAGCATGTTATGGTATGCTTTTGCGGTCTTATTCATCATATTTGCTGTCAAAAAGTTATTAGCCTTTTTTGCTATTTCATAGAATCTCATCTCTAAGTTTTCTGCCTTGTATACGTTCCGAATATGTATTGCCACTCCAATGACCGAAATCAACAAAGCCATGCCGGCAAAGACCCAAAGCGCTTTTCTGGAAAAATATTTTGTGTTATTGGCGGGTTGCTCCATGATTCCTGGCTGTTTCTTAAATTCTAAAGTTTGCTCAACCTCTGCTGCCCGGATGCCATCTTTTTTCAGCTCGCCCGGAATCACTATTTTTTCATTAGCTATCCCTTCAATTATTGTAAATGTAAATGAGCCGCCTGTTGCAAATAGTTTATGCAGCTCAATTCTTAAGTCATTTAAACCGCTGCCGTCCAAGTTCAATTCCCGCACCTCCCCAGCCTTTATATGCAAATCCAAATTTAGCGAAGTTTCTGAAATTTCCGGAATTATCCTCATAGCAATCGAATCAGCCTCTATGTTGGTTATTATTGCGGAGTATTTTCCCCCATTAACAAAGATGCTAAGGGTGTCGCCGTATTTGAGGTCTATGATTTTTGAGCCATTCCTTATCCCGTCTAATGCAAAGCCCCCTCCACCCCCGGATGAAGTCCCGCTTCCCCCTCCGGAACTGCCCGATGACGAACTTGACGAGTCTGACGAAGATGTAGTTTCTTCAGCCGAGTATGCAGTAAAGTGAGTTACGTTGAATACAAGTGTTCCGCCCGAGTAAGTCAATTGGGTGCAAGTGTCTGAAGGGCACTCTACACCGTCCTTTAAAATTTTTGGATTTGTGAACCCAAGGTTATACAGATATAATATAGCTGTGGTATTAAGGGCCGAAAGGGCCGTTGAGTTGATTTCTATCCTGTTAGATGAGATATTAAGGTACCTATTGATATCTGCTCCAGAGCTGAGATCAATCACTCCTGTAAAATTAATTTTTCCTGCAACAGAATTTTCAATGGTCAGATTAGTAATATTTCTAACGTCAACGGCATCAATGTCAATCGTTGTTCCATTAAATTTTATGTGAGGCACGACTGCTACAGACCTAACTGCGCTGACGCCGGCATTGCCAGCCTGGTCCGTGCAGCTAATGCTCCAGTTGTATCCCCCTGAGCTTATATTTTCCATTGTGAAGTTTTGGGCTATTCCCCTGGATACAGAGGTTATTGACTTGTTTTGCACGCTATTTGAATACAGGGAACAATTGGCTAATTCGTTCGTATCGGTAATATTAAATATGAAAGTTATATTTCCATCCCTATCTCCAGTATTATTAAAAGGCAATAGCAAAGTGACATTCGGCAAAATTGTATCTATTGTAAAATTAACAGTAGCATTTGCATGATGGTCAAAAGAATCCGATATGCTCACATTTAATGTATAATAACCATCTGAAGCGTTGATTGTTGTATTTGTCAAGGAAGTTTGATTTAAGGTTCCATTCACATAATAAGAAATGTTTATGGAATCGCCGTCGTAATCGGCCGTGAAGGTGATATTCACATCCAAAGATCCAAGATTGGCGTATAGGTTGCTTGTCGGGAAAAGAAGGCTTAATCCGCTTGGTGGAGTATTAGCAATGGTTATAATAGTATCATTGGTTCTTATGTTATTAGATGTGTCATTAACCCTCGCGGTGAAGTTGATTACATTTCCTCTTGTTACATTGAGGGTAACATTCTGAGAAAATGCCGAAGCTGTTCCACTTAATGAGAAATTGAATATTCTGATGAACCCACTTATATTAACTATTATTTGACCAAATGACAGCCCAGTTTCATCAGTTGAATTAGCAGTTAGGTTGACTACGCTGTTTCGTGTGATATTATTAAATGTCTTATTTAATGAGGCATTTACTGTAGGCAGGGTCCTATCACCTATAGTTATTATCGTATCATTCATTGCGAAATTATTCCTTGAATCATTGGCTCGGGCTGTAAAATTGATCACTGTCCCCAAGGACGCGCTTAATGTTATATTCTGGCTGAATTGCCTGCTTGTTCCAGAAAGGCTAAAATTGAAAAATCTAATGAATCCTGTATCATTCACGATTATCTGCCCGATGCTTAACTGGGTGTCATCAGATACGTTTGCTGAAATATTAACCGTATCAGTTGCGCCAATGCTTGTTCTAGATACATTTAAAGTAGAATTCACGATGGGCGAAGTTAAATCCATGACTGTTATAGTGGTTATATTGTCCCTGAAGTTGTTTGCAGTATCATTAACCCTTACAGTAAAGTTTATTGCACTGCCAGCAGATACATTTATTGTGATATTCTGGGAAAAAGTCGCCGATGTTGCCCCTCCTAAAGAAAAGTTAAATATCCTCTTAAAGCCGGAGATATTCACAATAATCTGCCCAAAGCTCAATCCAGTTTCATCCGTTGCATTGGCAGTCAGGTTGATGACATCCCGATTTTCTATGCCTGTTAGAGATTTATTGAGGGTGCCATTGATTACCGGAAGGATTATATCAACAACTGTAATTATAGTATCATTCGTTGCGAAATTATTCCTTGAATCATTGGCTCGGGCTGTAAAATTGATCACTGTCCCCAAGGACGCGCTTAATGTTATATTCTGGCTGAATTTTGCGCTGGTGCCTGACAGGCTGAAATTAAATATTCTATTGAAGCCAGTGTCATTCACGATTATCTGGCCAAAGCTAAGTTGATTGTCATCAGACACGTTTGCCGAGAGATTCACTACACCGGAGGTTCCAACTCTAGTTCTTGATATATTCAAAGTGGCATTCACACGTGGCAAAAATAAATCAGTGTAGTTTATTAAAATTGAGCGGTTTGAATTTCCCCAATCGATGCTTCCTGCGGTGTCATATGCAAGGCAGTTCCATGTGTAATTTCCATTTGCAAGGTTCAATGTCCAGTTTGATAGGGCACTCCTCCCAGACAAAACTGTTGTGCGGTTCAATGAAAAGCTTGCGTTGCTGCCGTCTGTTATGTACAAGCTGAGGTTTGCCAATGCAACATTATCAGTAGCTGAGCAGTTGAATTTTGTGCTGTACGGCTCTGCTGTATCATTGTAATATCCATCAGAAGGCTTGTTTAGTGTAACTACCGGCAATGAATCGTCTACTGCGATGCTTCTGTTTGTGCTCCAGTCAAGAAATCCCTCATTGTCGTAAGTAAGGCAGTTCCATGTGTAATTGCCATCTGTTGCAAGTTCCAAAGTCCAGTTGGTCGAATTGGATTGCCCGGATACATTAACTGTTTGGTTCAAGCTAAAGCTTGTATTTTGGCTGTTAGTGAGATACAGGCTCACATTTGCAAGAGAATTGGTATCAAACGCCGAGCAGTTGAATGTGACATTTCGATTGGACGAAGTAATTGAATAAGCATTTGCGGGAGCTTTGAGAATGGATTGGGGTTTATCACTTCCAAACTGGTAAAAGTTGGATCCTGAAGCCATGTATATTATTCCATTTGCAATTGTCGGAGTTCCTGGCGTGCTTAGGGTGTAGTTAGCAACGAATTGACTGATGTCCATCGCATTCAGCTGGATAAGCGCCCCGCCTCCCCCCACCAATAGATATCTGTCAGTAACTGTCAGCCCTTCACTCACTGCTCCCGTGCTGTAATTAGCTATTTGCTGGCTGATATTAGAGCCATTCAGCTGGTAAGTATAGCCATCAAAGCTTCCTACATAAATAAATCCGTTCCCTACTGCCGGTGCTGCTTCTACATCACCCGCAGTGGTATAATTGGCAATTATCTTGGAAATATTGGAAGAATTTAATTGGTAGACAATATTATTTTGTGTTCCAAAATACAGATATCCGTTGGCAACTGCAATTCCATGCCCTGAATCAAAGGCGCCTGCAGTGAATTCCGCTATCTTTGCAGAAATATTTGTCGCATTAAGCTGATAAATTTTGCTGCTCCCACATCCGTAATAAATATATCCATTGTCAATAACAGGGGCGCCTTCACAGCCGTTTACTGAGTAACTATTTATTACATGAGTGACGTTGCTTGCGTTTGCCTGAAATACTTTGTTGCCGCTAGTTCCATGCCAATCTGAAAAATAAACGAACCCCTCGTACACTATAGGGGAGCTATAATGCTGGGCATTGGAATTGGAGTTGAAGGCAATGACATGTGTCAGGTTGGAATTATTATACTGGTATATTCTGCCATTCTCTGCCCCTGCATACACAAAATCATTCCAGACCGGAGGCACCGCCCATTGAAAGAGGTCATGATCAGTGCCTATATCAATCCTATGGGTAATGTTTGTCAAATTTAGCTTAAAAATAGCAGTTCGAAGCCCCATCCCATACAAAAATCCGCCGGCAATTGTCGGGTCTCCGGCTGTGGCACCTATAGAATAAGTTCTTATATCTAATTGGGATATATCATCTGGGATAACTCCTGGATAATAGCGCGTGCCATTTAATGTTCTGCCGTCCATCGGCCACTCGCTCAGGTTAATCGGATTGGACGAGTTAGCCAGAGGATCAACAATATAGTCAAATTCAATGGGATAATTAATAATCCTGAGGTCAAAGGTATCCTGTTTTCCGGCTAAATTGGTGAGAAATATCTGGTGCTTTTTTTCCTCAGTGATTCCTTCAAATGCAGCCAGCAAGTTATTTTTGTCCTTTTCATAGACTTCAACAGTACTGTCTGGATAATTGCTCCTTGCATAAATGGTAATGTCATTATTGCTTGCAAGGCTTTGCTCAAACTTTACCCTGATATAATTGCCGGCAGCTATTTCACTTGTCCAAATTTGATCTCTTTCTTTGACTAAATCATAAACATCTGCCACAAATTCCCTGTTTTCATCCAGGTGCTCGGCTTTTGTTATTTCTATTATAAGCTCATAAGTCTGGCTGCTTAGGGAAGGGACAACCCATTCTATGTAATCAATAAGTCCATTTTCGTCAGTATCGTATTCGTCAGTGTTTACATTAATCCTTGAGCCATTGACAATCCAGAAAAGTTTTGATTTCCCGGGATTGGCTTCAACAGGAAGGTAAGTATATGCGAGTATGTCTTCATAATGGATATCAGAGGAAACAACAATCCGCTTTTTATTGCTGTCAAATACTGTCTCTTCCGATGTAGGCCCTTCAGTAAAGAATTCTATTTCCACTTCTTCGATTTGCTCTTCAATTATTATTTCAGTAGTGATACTTTCTTCAATCGACCCCCCTTCCAATATGGCATTCCCCGTCAGCAAATTTGGAATTTTTCCCGGGATTCCGCCATTCAAATCATTTTCAGACTTGTATTCCTCCAAATCTTTTACCATATTTCCGTATCTAACTTTTATTTTTTCGTCCGGAATTTCGCGGGCAACAGATTCGTCAATCTTCTTTACAGTTATGTTAACTGCCCCTTGTGTTATATTGACCGAGACGTCGCTTTTTGCGTCATTAAGCTTGACTTTCTTGACCCATCTCACCGGGCTGTTTATTACAACTCTGCCCCTATTTGTCTGCTCCTCCCTTTGTTCTTCCGCACTTTCCTCTTGGCCTTGGATTATATAATTAATCTTTTCAAGATTAAGCTCCGAGTTGGCTGTTTCTATTATAAATTTATAGCTTGTTTCATTCAGAGACAAGGCGCATGTTTCAAAGCACTTGTTTTCGAAATATGAATAAGAGTCCCGGAATTCAGCATTTAATTTCTCCCAGCTTGAATTATAAATCTCCAGATAAGGTATTGTTTCGGATAGATTATAATCAAAATAAATAACCTGAGCACTTACATCATTCTCAAAGGATGCCCCAAGCAGCCCATATGTCAGGAATAATTCCCTATCCCAATCTGAATTTGTTGGTTTGAGGCCGACAAATGCGCAGCAGTTCGCATTACCGTTGCAGAAAACGGTGGACAATCCGTCATCAATGGATTCCACATTCCACATTGTGCACAGATTACTTTCATCTGCCTGCCAGCCGAATTCGGTGTCTTTGACCGTCAGGTCCACAACTCCATTTAGCCCTTCTATGCCGTCATTGTCCGCATCATAGAATTCATGGTCGCCATATTTTAATTTTATATTAATTATTTTATCTTCTGATTCATTGGCAGTTATATGGTTTTTCACTGAATCGTTTAAAATTGAAGATAGGTTATCTGAATCATTAATTTTGCCTAATGAATTGCCCATTGATTCATTGTCCACATCAAAAGTATCATTCAATATTTCGGCTACGTCGGATACTGCCAAGCCAGTAATTCCGGGCGATTTGCCCGGGTTTGTGATAATACTGTCAAATATCAAGTATTTTTCACTCCCATCTTCCAAATAAACACGAACATTCCCTTTAGCATTGTAGCTCCCGCTTATGCTCAATCCCGCCAAATGTCCTGAATTTTGCGGAATCCAGATATATTCAGAGTTTTTGCTAGATTTTAAGTTCACACTGTCGGAATAGTTCACTTGCTCCCCTGCAACTACCAATCCCGTTATAGATGAATGATAGGAAAAAAAGCCGAAAACAATCAGGGCTGCAAACAACGGAAGCAACAATAAAATTGTCTTTTTTATTCTGTAATTCTTGATTAGCAAGTCGGCATGCGTTCCATAGCCATATCTGACAAGGCATTCTCTTATTGCCTTTAGGGAATATCCCATTCTCACGCAATCCTCCACATACTTTTCCATGGCCCTTTTTGCGGACTTATTCATTTTTAACCTTGAATCTTCTGTGTACAGTTTTTATAGTGTTTATGGACTTATGAAGCAGCAATGAAATTTGCGTCTTGGAAATCCCTTTTTCGCCTTCAAGATATGCCACTATTAATTCCAGAACCGAATATTTCCTGTCTGAAAAAATGTCATAGGGAATCTTAATTGAAATATCAGAAATATCCAGACTGCCTTTGAATTTTTTTCGTGATTTATAGTAAGTGCCGTATATTGTTGAGGGTTTCCTGTTTAGAATTCCTGAAATCTCCTTGAACGGCTTTTTCTTTGTCTCTTTCAGATACCTCACTATAATCTCCAGTCCGGATAGGTTGGCCCTAAACGCAGATATTGGAATTCCTTCCCCTTGCAATACATTAAGAACCTCGTTCTTTTCTTTTTCATTTAAAGCCAAAACTAAATTACAGACATGCTTGGCAATATTCCCTCGTCCTGTCGCTGTCAATTTACGCTGTTAAGAAAGCAACTACTTTATAAATATTACTATTATGTAATAATAAATTACTATTATATAACTATTATTTACTATCTTGTAATATTAAAATTATTATTATGTAACATAAATATAAATATACTTTCACAAATTAGTAACCAAGATTATTATTCACAAAATTCCTTAATATACCTTTTCCTATACTAGTATCTTAAAGCGAAACATTTAAATACCAGTAATGCTTTCTGGTTTTGATGGTTATCCTCTTTGACAGGTTTAACCTACCTGAAGATATATATGAAGTGGTCTTTGCGACAAAGCAGCAGATAATCGTTGCCAAGTTGCTCATTGAAATGATGAAAGACAACGGTGGCGAGATAGGCAAGACAGAGATGTCTTTGTTCGCGACTAAGCTTCATGAAGGCAGTTTGATCACGGATTTAATAGATGAACCTCCGTACAAAGGCAAAAAGGTAAAGGTTAGCTACAACAAAAGGCAGTTTTACGACAGAATTTTGACACCCATGAAAAGCATGGGACTCATCGATTACGATCTTTACAAGAAGACATACAGAATCAGCGACAAGCTGAACAAGGACCTGCAGCACATCGGTTTGCTGTGGATAAGAGAGATGCGCAAGCCAGCAAAATCTATGGTAAGATAGTCAAAAAGCAAAAAAATTGAGGTGAATCACAAAACATCAATTCTATTCATTGGCCCCCGAGACGATTTCTTCTCAAACCACCCCCACGTATTGTTCAAAGGGGCCAAACCTTTATTTTATCTGAAAAGAAATGAATCCCAAAATATGAACCCTCTTATTGGAATAAGCCTAAAAAGAAAAAAAGCATACAAGTTGCACCAATGTGGAAAATAGATAGTTATTTATATTTGTTATTAAATAATATTAATATCGGAGTTAATCTGGTTGTGACTCCAAAGTAAAAAAAGAGGAAACAAGTTGCCTCACAAAGAGGTGGAGAAAAATGTCAGGAAAAATAATTGAGTTTGAGCTTGCAGGCGATGTCCAAGAGTTTGTAAAACAAAATTTTGATGTGGATTACAAAGACCCCAGTATAAAAGAAACTATCAAAAATGCAAAAGACTTGGATATTTTAAAGGTTGTGAAAACAATAGATTCTCCAACTACGTTTATTAGTGTTGATTTAGTTGATGAAGAATTTATTGAAAAAAAATTCTAAAGAGGTTTTATTTTTGGAAAGGACTCTTTTTAATTTCAGAATTGTTTGTGATAAACATTTTCTGGTATGGGTTCTGAATCAATCTTTATTAGAGAAAAGACAAATTCTTAGGAAACTAATGTATATAAAAAGTCTATCAATACATCACCCAAAAAATCACAATGTTATTTTAAAATCTGATTTTGAGGATAAAGATTTCCAAAATATTGTAAAAGACAAATTACAAGAACAAGAGAGTATACATGGTGCAGTTAATCCTAATGAAGAGCCAGATTTCTTAAAAACCGAAATTGACTCCGTTTCAAAAACTGTGAGATATGCTATCTATCTGAGTAATGACAAACCATACAAAGTATGTATTCTAACTGATGATAAAACACAACCAATTTATATAAAAAATCCACACATGAGGGGAATAACTGATTCAGTCATAATAAAATCCAATCAGGATGCTGTCGCCTTAATTGATAAGCTCTATAAACAATCTGATGGTTTTGTGTAAAACTAAGATTGGAGTTTCTTCCAAAGCCGACACTTAGCAGCCAATTCTTAACAGCCGAGTTTTTACCAGAATCTAGGGGTAGAAATATTTAAATATCAATTATCAAATTAAACTCTCAAATACCTAAAATGTCGAATCAAAACCTTGTCGAATGGGGAAGATACGCTTTCATCAAAGGTTATTCTCTGGATAATATCGAAAATTACATGCTTCAGCGGGGCTTAAGCGAGAAAGAAGCGCTGAATGTTGTTCATCAGGCGACTTCATTCGAGCATAACAAGCTGCATGAAGAAGCTGAAAATGTCCGAAAAGTCCTTATAAGCATACCAATATTGTTAATCTTGATATTTGCCGGCATAACGCTCATGCGCTTTGCAGGGATAATATAAAATGGCCCACGAGAAACTTGTAAAGGAAGGCGAGGAGGCGATAAAGAAAGGCATCAAGCCAGCTGAGGTAGAAGACTATTTCAAGAAAAAGGGAATGGACAAGAAAGAGGCAAAAGAAGAGATTACAAAATTACAGGCTTCCAGAATAGTAGAAGAGCATAAAAAAGCGCAAAAGGCTGCTGCACAAGTTCAACCAAACCAGGCAAAAAGCAGCCCAACCCAAACTGAAAAGAAATCATCATTCGGATTTTGGCTGATAATTCTGCTGATTATAGGAATTATTATTTATTTATTTTATGCAGGATTCATCAGCACCGATATTTTCAGAAACATGAATTTTAAATTACCATCTTTTTCTAAGTAAGTTAAGGCAGATTTTAACAAACTTTTAAAAACAACAAGAATAAACTTTAATAGCTTTTTAGGGCCCATTGTCTAGTGGCTAGGATACAACCTTCACAAAGCAATTTGAAAGGGGTTGGGGCATGGGTTCAATTCCCATTGGGCCCATTAAATCGTTCCGTGGAATTGTAAATTCCACATTGCATGCTTTCCGTCAACGCTTTCGCAAAGGGTTGGTGGAATTCCCATTGGGCCCATTACTGTTTATATTTTATTTTAAGAAACAACTGAAACAAAACAATAACACCAAAAATAATATTCATAATTAAAACCGGGCTGCTTTTTATCAAATATCCATAAATAATCCAGAAAACAGTCCCAACAAATGTTGCGGCAATCATCCAAACCGATAAATCTTCGACACTTTTTGTTCGATAGGATTTAATAACCTGCGGAACAAAACTAATCATAATGAAAACTCCGCCGAGATAGCCGATAATTTCTTGTATAATCATGATTGGTAATTAATTCTCAAATCCCCAGCGCCATCCTGGCTTCTTCTGTCATCTTGTCAGGACCCCAGACCGGGCTGAAAGTCAGCTCAACATCAACTTCTCTAACCCCTTCCACAGATGAAACATGCCTTCTGACATCATCGAGCAAAGCAGGGCCGTAAGGGCACATCGGAGTCGTGAACGTCATTAGAATTTTTACTTTGCTGCCTTCAATTCCAATATCATAAATTAGCCCAAGGCCCCATATATCATACTGTATTTCAGGGTCATAAACTTTCTTTAAAGCTTCAATTACCTGCTCCTTAGCTACCATAGACATAAGAATAATTTTATGTTTTAAAAGCTTTTGTTAATTTTGTTGAACACATAAAAATCTTTAAAGTATTTAGCATGATATTCAATCCGGTAAGTGCTTAATACAAATACATTCAGTTAAAAAACAGATAAATTTAATAACAGGTATTTCTTTAAAATCCGAAAGGTGATAATATGGAAAAGATGCACATACTGACCATATTGGTTTCTGTTACATTGGTTTTGGCATTGGTTAATGTTTATGCCACTTTAAATTTGAACACTAAGTTAAATAATCTAAACGTTGCCGGAGTTCCGGAAGGATCAGCACAGGACAGCGGCAACACTGCCCCTGAGCAGCAGAAAGTTGAAGTCAGCCCAGGAGATATACCGTTTAAAGGGCAGAAAAACGCACCAGTGACAATCATAGAATTCTCGGACTTTCAGTGCCCTTACTGCGAAAGGTTTTACACACAGTCCCTGCCGCTTATAGATGAGAACTACATAAAAACTGGCAAGGTAAAGCTTTATTTCAGGAATTTCCCCCTAGGCTTCCACCAGTACGCGCAGAAAGCCGCGGAAGCCTCTGAATGCGCAAATGAGCAGGGCAAATTTTGGGAATACCACAACAAACTGTTTGAAAACCAGAATTCACTGGACACTGACAGCCTGAAAAAATATGCATCAGGATTAGGCCTGGATGCAGGCAAATTCAACAGCTGTTTGGACAGCGGCAAAATGAAATCGATAGTGCAGAAAGACTTTGATGACGGCGCAAAATACGGAGTTACAGGAACGCCTGCTTTCTTCATCAACGGAATAATTGTAGTCGGCGCACAGCCGTATGAAGCATTTAAGCAGATTATAGACCAGGAGCTGAATAAATAATTTTTTCTTATAAAATCGTAGGGCGAATACCCACTGATTTATCTGTGGGATGAAGCCCGTTGCCTCATTCTCGTGTTTGTGCAAGAGGCAGGAGAATCATTTTTTCTTAATTTTAAGGTATCTGTTAATTTCTTTTGTAGAAATCTCATGGGAAAAATCCTTTTCAAATTCAGCAGCAATTTTCTTTCTTAGTTTGTAGGAATTTGCGTTTTTCGCGTATGCTATCCATCCTTCAAAAATATCATAAATCGAATCGTAACCAATTTCATGCAATTCGTATTCCTGCGCTAATGACTTTAGTTTTTGCTTCCTCTTCCTGATATTTGATTTCTTTAGGAGTTTATGATAATAAAAAACCCGAAAGCCGAGAAAGTTGATCGTGCTGCCTAATTTTAAAATTTTAGATTTTTCTGAGTGAAGCTGAATGTTCAATTCATTTTTCAAAAAAATATTGATTTCTTCCTTGTAAAATTCTAGTTTTTTCTCATCCACTTCAAAGATTACAAAATCATC
>DATDYS010000073.1:0-34736 GCA_035288925.1 Candidatus Nanoarchaeia archaeon | reverse complement strand
ATTAAGGGCGTATAATATAGGAATATTTTTATAATAATAAGTTAAATTCTTGAATATGATAATCGGCATCACAGGCACAATCGGCTCTGGGAAAACGGCGGCTTCTGATCTATTTAAAAAATACGGATTTAAAGTTATAAATGCGGACGAATTGTATCACAAAATATCAAAGCCAAACAAAATAATCTACAAAAAAATCATAAAAGAATTTGGAAACAAGATTATTAATTCTGATAAATCAATTAACCGCGATAAGCTTAAGAAAATTGTTTTTTCTGATGACAAAAAATTGAAAAAATTAAATTTGATAACCCACCCAATAATAAATTCTGAAATAAAAAAATTAATTAAGAAATTCAAAAATAGTAAGGTTATTGTTGATGCGCCGCTTCTTCTTGAGTCTGACTCAAGAAAGCTTGTTGGCAAAATTGTTGTTGTCAAGTGTGATGATAAAGCTAGAATTCGAAGGCTACTGAAAAAGGGAAAACTTACAAAAGAGCAGATAAATAAGATAACTAAATTCCAGATGCCTATGGAAAAAAAACTGAAATTCGCGGATTTTGTGATTGATAACAGTAAGGATTTAAAAAATCTGGAAAATCAGGTTAAATCTATAGTTAATAAATTAAATCAATAAACTTTAAATAAGATTAAAATAACCGGTATGAATATGAAATCGGCAGTATATCCCGGAACCTTTGACCCGGTGACGAACGGCCATACGGATGTGATAGGAAGAGCACTAAAAATATTTGACAAATTGCACGTTGTCGTGGCTGACAATCCGCAGAAAGCGGCAACATTCTCCGGAAAGGAACGGGTTGAAATGCTTAAAGAGGCACTTAAAAAACACAACGGCAGGGTTGAAGTGGAATACTTTGAAGGCTTATTATTGGATTACGTCAAAAAGAAAAAATCAAATGTTATTGTCCGCGGATTGAGGGCCATTTCCGATTTTGAGTATGAATTTTCAAGGGCTTTGATAGGAAGAGAAATGGAAAAAGATATTGAGACAATCTTTCTGATGACCAAGGATGATTACTCTTTTATCAGCTCAAGCATCGTAAAGGAAATCGCTATGTTCGGCGGCTCTGTGAAAGGATTTGTGCCGGAGATTGTTGAGAAGAAGTTAAAAGAAAAATTCAGTAAAGGTAAACCTGGTTAATATGGGGGAATTAATGTTTGAAGTACCTAACGGGGGGGATTTTACAGAGTTTGATATCAACAAAGGCCACTTGGTGGATAGGCTTAGTGCATTATTCAGGGGACATGGAAGAACCCAAGATAGGGGTGGTATGCAGGCCATAATGCTTGATTTTTCTGATCCCTTAAACCCAAGAGTTTATTTTAGGCAAAGAACACCGAATTATTCAGAAGATTCCACTCATCTTGAGCAGACATTAACACGCCAAAATTTTACAGAGTTTCTGCGTCTTGCTGCCGGAAGGCAGCCCAGGCCGATTACTCATTCTGACATCGCTGATTCTATAGCGGAAATAGAAAGAACGCATGGGCGGCTTGGGGCGGCTGTTGCAGTATTGCATCCTGAAACAAGATCATACGAATTAAACCCGGCTTATAAGTTATTTTACAGAAGATAAGAAACATATCAAAAATTCTTCGAGACCAGTTTCATTATAAAATTATAGGGTAGTTTAGGAAATAGATTTTACAAGCTTTCTTAATTTTTTAAAAGTTAACCTGCCTCTGGGCCACAGGGAAGGAACTTCTGGAGGTATCTTAAATATTTTCGCAGTTTTTCCGTCATATTGAACATCTTGCCATGTATCTGTCTTGGAGATAACTGGACCTAATAATTCTGATTCTGCTTTTCTTCTTTCAGAATAAGGCATTAATTCAAAAGTATCACTTGGTAGATAACCCTTAAAATGTTCCAAAATATCTGGAAGTGCAATATAATCCCTAGACCTATTAATTTCTCTGGGATGAATTAATACTGCCATGCTTAAATCCGCATCGACCCCCCTACGTTCACTTCCTCCCAGCTTTATATTGTTCTATATCTGCAATATAAAACCAATTATCACCCAATAGAATTGAAGTGGGGGAAAATTCGTTCCGTAAACTGCCCGATATGAATGTATAGTTCTTGTTAAGACATCATTAGCAATTTTAACTCTATCTTCAGTCCATTCAGAAATAACTGCATCTAATCCCATTTAGAAAAGGAAATTAAGAATATATAAGAATCTACTGATAAAACTTGCTCAAGTCTTCTTCATGCAGCCTTCTTCTTGGCTCTTTCTCTGCAATTGTTCTCTGCTTCACGAGCCTTGACGTGTACCCGGCAATTATGTTTCTCATCTTCGGGGAAACCACACTCGTATACTTATTGACAAAAGCCTTGTTCTTGCTAAATTCAGAAGTAAATTCAGAGCCGTGCTCCTTGATAAGCTTCTTGGCAATTCCCTTGACTAGCTTTGTTTTTATCCTTCCCATTCTTACTCCAATTTTGTCTGGTCAAACGGCTTGTTGGTGTTCTCTTTCTTCATAGCGCCAGGCATTGGCTTCTTTACAGAAATAGGTATCAGTCCCCTGCTGAATTCAAGCTTTGCTATTTCCACAGGATTGTAACTCATCTTCTTCAAATCTTCATCCGTTAATTTCACCATAAACGGCGCGCCCATAGAAATCTGCAGCGCCCTTGCGCCGACTATCCTTGCGTGTTCGTATTTTGTGTATTCTTCCATTGTTATTTACCAGTCTTCCTCTCCGCCACTATCATCGTCATCTTCATCTTCATCAAAAAAGTTTCTCATGATGCTCACCCCAATAAAGATTCAATGAACTTCGTCATCATTATCCACAAAGCTTTCGCCGCATGAGGGGCACTCAACTTCCCCTTCTTCTATAATAGTACCGCAACCGGGGCATTCCTTTTGCTCATTGTAATCCATCTTTTTGCACCTCTAGATATGCCTATGCACAGTTGCTAACTCGTTCCACCTGTGATAATCGCCCTCTTTTTAAATTTATCGAAAAATTATACGTAAAAATAGTGTTCACTAAAGAATTTAATTAACCACTATTAAACGACTGAGCCCAATGCAAAGTTTTGGAGTTATAATAGAAAAATCATAACCCTACAAAGATTTTATAATCTCTAAAATATCATTTAATTGTATTTTTTCTAATGCAATATGTTGACCGTGATTTTCAGCAGTTTCACCTGAAACTGGATCGGCTTTATTTGCCATATCACAAGCAGCGTTTACTTCGATAGAAACTCCGTCAAAACCCTTTTGAGCCCGTAACAAATATTCAACAGCTCTAGATTTTCCAACTTTCCTTACATAATCTTTAGCGGCTTCTTGCAGTCTTTTGCTATCACTCCCTTTTCTTAGTTCAAGCACTACTAGGCTCATTAATCCAAAAATTTCTTGTCTAGCAGCAACATCAGGTACTGCCTCTAGAGCAGACCTTCTCATAGCATAAATTGCTACATCATATCTTGCATGACGATTAAAGCCCAAATCTAGCATATGAGCTACAGCTACCCTCATATCGTCTCTTGAATAAGTAAAAGAAGGCAATTGAACTAATTCGGAACCAAAAGCTCTATATTTATCAACGACTTCTTGACTTCCGGCTTCCCAAGAAACAGCCAAATCAGCTCTATGTTTATCTATTAGTGCAATGAGTGACATAGCTCATAGCAAACATTCATTCTATTTAAACTTTACCATTAAATAGTAGTCAATCAATTTCACCACTGGTGTTTGATGATATAAAAACTTTAAGAATTAAGCCGCCTTTTTCTTCAGCACAGCCAGCCTTGAGTTTAATTTCTTCACTGCAGAATCTCTGGTTTTGGAGCTCATCAAATCGTTTGCAAGCTTCTTGTCTCCTATGGTGTCGCCAACCCATTTGCTGAAATCATTTTTTTCCTTGTTAGCATGATATGAATAAGTCCCATCGTCCATCTGCGAAAGGCTGCCGGCTAATTCCGATAAATTCTTCAAAATGTGACCGTCGCTTACCCAAAAACAATGCTCTGCCGGAGCATCTGACAAATATTTTACAGCTTCTTCTTTTGTTACCATTTTCACATCAGCTCTTTTACAAGCCTTCGCAAAATGACAATCTGCGTTTCAAACTTATTTCTGGCCCTTGAAATATCATCTGCCAAACTATGATCGTAAAAAACATCCTTAACCCATGAGCTGAAATCATTCCTGAATTCATTCGCATGGTGCCTGAAAATCTCCTCGCTCATTGTCTCTAGGGCATCTGCGAGCTCCATAATATTCTTTAGTTTTTTCCCGTCAGCAACAACGAAGTGATGCTCTACTGGAGCTTCTCCGAGAATTTTTTTTTTGATTATAACTTCAACTGACTGAAGCTGCCTTTTAGAACCCACGCTACTTTTATCCTTACTCCCTCTTTTTTTAACCAAAACTATCACCTATAAGCTATCCTTTTATTTTATGTATTTATACTTTTCGATATTTTTTTGGATTTTGAGTAGATTAACCACTAAAACGAGCTTATTTTCTTAATCTCATCAACAAAAATCTCAGCTTCTTTTTCCGTGTTATAAAGATAGAATGATGCCCTTGCGCTTCCCTTTAAATTGTGGTAGTTAAACCAGCTGTGCGCGCAGTGCGCTCCGCTTCTTATCAGAACTCCCCTGGAATTGTCAAGAATCTTTGCAACATCGTGATGGCTCATCCCTTCAATGTTAAAAGAGAATATGCCACTTCTTTTTTCGGCTTCTTTGGGACCGATAACAGAAATTTTTTTATTGCCCAAAAGAGATTCTGAAATTATTTTATTTATTTTAATTTCGTGGGACGCTACTTTTGACTGCCCGATTTTTTCCAGATACCTGCACGCTTCCCCCAGTCCTATGATGCCGGCATAATCCTGCAGCCCTGCTTCAAACCTGTTCGGCAGCTCTTCCTTGGAATAACTCTCGTAAGTTGAATCAACAACAGTTTCGCCGCCTACGATAAACTGATCCATCTGCTCAAGAACGTGTTTTTTTCCGTACAAAACTCCCGTCCCGGTTGGGCCCATCATCTTGTGGCCGGAGAATGCAAGAAAATCAACATCAAGCTCTTTGGCATCAACTTCCATGCCCGGCACTGCCTGCGCGCCGTCAACAAGGACAAGCGAATTATTTTTGTGCGCAAGCTTTGCAATTTCCTTAACAGGATTGGTCACGCCGTCTATGTTGGAAGTAAAAACGACAGAAACAAGCTTTGTTTTTTCATTCAGGGATTTCCTGAAATTTTCAAGATTAAACGTGTTGTCCGGATTGCTTTTAACAATTTTGAGCTTTATGCCTTTGCCTCTCAGCTTCAGCCACGGAATTAAATTTGAATTGTGCTCCTTATCGCTGATTACAACTTCATCGCCTTCCCTAAATCCAAGTGAATTAGCAACGAGGTTGATGCCTTCAGTTGTATTTCTTGTAAAAATAATTTCAGAAGCGTGGCCTGCATTTATTAAACCTTTAACTTCATTTCTTGATTTATCGACTTCTTCCTCAACTCTGAGCGCCAGCCTATGGGAGCTCCTTCCTACGCACGCCGTGTATTCCTTGTAGTATTCGTTAATCTTATCAATAACCTGAACAGGCCTAAGAGACATGCATGCGTTGTCAAAATAGACTATCGGCTTTGCAAGCATCGGAAAATCTTTTCTTATTTTTTCCGGGTTATAGCCAAATATCATTTCTTCATCTCCTTGTCTATGAATGCCTTGAATGTTCTGAACGGCCTTGGGCCGACAAGCGTGTTATTGCCGATGAAAAATGTAGGCGTTCCGCGGACTCCGGCATGCAGCCCCATTAGCGTATCAGACTGCACTTCATCCTTATATTTTTGCGTTGACATGCATTCATCAAACTTAGTTGTGTTCATGCCAAGCTTTCCTGCAAGCAAGGAAAGGTCCTCAAACTTTAAAGTCTCCTGATTTTCAAAAATTATTTTGTGATATTCCAAATAACTGCCCTGCTCCTGGGCGCAGTTTGCTGCAAGCGCGGTCTGAAAACTCAAATTGTGATGGGGAATATAAAAAGTCTTGAACTGAATGTTGACCTTCCCCTTGTAATAATCCAAAACTTCCTTTACGATAGGCTCTGCTTTGTTTGTGTAAGGGCAGGCATAGCATCCAAACTCTATGATTGTAAGCTTTGCATTTTTATTTCCCATTGTCGGGTCATTTTCCTCCAAGGCGGGGAGTATTATTTCCGACTGCTGGTACGCATCAATTTCGGAAGTTTTTGTGTTGGTTCCAGCCGGGTCAAACATGCAGAATCCCGTGTCTTCAGGGCCGTTGCAGCTCCCATATTTTGCATAATTATAAAGTCCTACGGAAGTGCCATAAATGCTCCAGACAAATATTATCAAAATAATCCACGACAGAATTTTATAATTATTATAAATAAATCCCGCAGTCCTTGGAGAAACACGCATCACTTTTCCAGTCAGCGAAGCTTTTACCCGGTCATCAAGCCCGCTTCTGCATTTCCTGAAAGCAGCCGTCCTGAAAACGCAGTCCAAAGATTCCAAAGTCAGTTTCCTGTATTTGGCGCTGAAAATAGAAAGAACTGCAAATATTGGAAGCGCGATTAAGCATAATACCATTCAACCACCTTATGAACTGATTTTTAAAATAGAATATAAAAGTTTGGATTTTTAGGTGTTATTGAAAAGTTGTAGGTTGCCATCTCCAATTGTGAGCATTATTTAATAAAACATCAAGCAAAAAGGAAATATTCAAGAATGGAACATTCTTGAATTTCAAAAATCCTATGGATTTTTTCTATGCAATGGGAATTTTTGTTGTCTAATACCAAATCAAAATGCGAACTGATGGCAACCCGAAGCCGTGCTGAGGGCTTTTCAATAACACTGATTTTCAAGAATTTTTAACTCAGCTTAGGCTGCATCCGCTTTTTTGGCTTAACTGCAAAAGTGCCATTTCCCCTTTTATTCTTGAGCCGCCGCTGAATTCCCATGTCGGATAAGAGTCTATATTTGCATCCGGGCATACCTGGGTCTGGCCCTGCCCGTCCGGAGTTGAACACTCAATATAATCAACATACTGCATGCTTGTGCCAAGCATTGTTTTCTGGTTGTTGCAGTGCGAGCACCAGAATGCGCCGTAAAACTTAACACCCTTGTCCGTAAGGCATTTTGCAAAATTATTGTACTGCGAGGAAAGCGCTGCAGATTTTGTGCAGGATATAATAAATAACAGGATAGTTAAAGAAAATAAAGCCAAAATCACATTTTGTTTTTTCATATGTGTGGATTATTCTTGGCTTATTTAAATATATTTTGCATGTTCGGTGCCAATCATCAACTTTCAATCTCACCTAATTTTCCGGCTTTCATCCTGAAATCGCTTAAAATATTCATGTAAGTGATGAAAGCCTCGTACGGGCTGTCATACGGATTGAAATATTTATGCACATCTCCGTCATTAAACCATTTTGTGCACATGTAATAAAAGTGGTCGCTGGTCTGGAGCTTCCTCCACTGGTCCAGCAATGCAGGATTCTTTGACAGCTTCACATACGGCTCAAGATTGTAAATTTCCTTCATCGCTTCCTGCTGCATGTGGTTGCCGGTCCAGGCGCTTAAATCCCGCTCAACATCCGCCCAGCTCACATAATGGGGATAATCAAGCTCGGCAACGTCCTTGTATTTTTTTACTGCCTCGCTTGGCGTCACGAAATCATTGTCAGGGTGCTTCAATATTTCATGAGGCAGATGCTTTAAAAATTCAAAAATCCCCTTGTCTTCCCACTGGTGTTCGCCAAAAGTCTCGTAATCCATGAAAAGATTGACAACATTTCCGTTGCCGTTTATTTTATTGACCCAGCCGGCAAATTTTGGCGCAGTCAGCGGAAATTCTTTCCAGTTTTTTTCAGAAAACCTGAATGCAATATCGTCCGAAAGCCTGTAATTTTTCAAGAGCAGCTTTATGCTGCCAGAGCCTTTAGGCCTGTAGACAAAATTCGGGCTTCTCCACTGCAAAATATGGTCCGCCCCTTCCGCAAGGACTGCCTTGTAGCCCATTTCTTCAGCAGTTTTCGCGATTTCATTATTGTAAATCAGCTCAGTGTTCCTGAAAACTTTTGGCCTGCAGTTAAACAATTGCCTGATTTTTTTATTGTGCAATCCAATCTGTTCCTTAAACTCATCCTTTGAATGAAGGCATGACAAGGTATGGTGATAAGTCTCATCCAGAATCTCGACATTGCCAGTATCCACAAGTTTTTTGAAGCTGTCTATGACTTCAGGCGCAAACCTTTCCAGCTCTTCAAGCACAACCCCGCTCATGCTGTAAGAAACCTTGAACTTTCCATTATTTTTATTTATTGAGTCCAAAATTATTTTATTGGCAGGCAGATAGCATTTGCCAGCTATCTTCTTGATTATTTCTTCATTTTTCCGGTCGTCAAAATAATTTGCATGCTTCCCTATTTCAAAAATAGAGTACTTTCTAAGTCGGATCGGCTGATGCACCTGGAAATAAAAACACACGCTTACCATTTTAGTTGTTTTGTTTGAATTTTATTTTTTAATTATTATAATTTTTATTTTTTTAATTTCTTTTGTTTAACCTTTATTAATTAATTGATTGTAAACATCAATGCATTTTTGAGCCGGAGTGTCCCAGCTGAATTTTCTGGACTCGGAATATCCGTTTTCCTTGAGCGCTTCCTGGAGAGGATTGTAGCGCAAAACTGAAATGACCTGGTTGCTTAATTCATCCACATCCCAGAAATCCACCTTAAGGCAGTGGTTTATAACTTCTGAAACTCCGCTCTGCTTCGAGACTATCGCTGCCGTCTTGTTTTTCATCGCTTCTAGGGCAGTGATTCCAAACGGCTCAGAAACGCTGGGCATTACATAAATATCAGCAGTCCTGTACGCTTTTTCAACTTCTTCCGGGTTCAGGAAGCCCGCAAACATTATTTTGCCTGAAATTCCAAGCTCCGCCGCTTTCTCGATTACAAAAGGCTCCATGTCGCCGGTGCCTGCAATTATGAACTTCACGTTTTTTTCGTGCTCCAGTATTTTTTTGGCGGCATAGACAAAATAATCAGGCCCTTTCTGGAGCGTGAGCCTTCCCAAAAACAGCACAATCCTGTCTCTTCCCTTAAGGTGCATCTGCTCTTCACAGCAGTTCTGCGGGAAATCAACTGCATTGTGCACGACTGCAATTTTTTCCGAAGGCACGCCGTGATGCTTCATTATCTTATCCTTGGTAAAATTGCTGACAGCGATAATCTTATCCGCTTTATGCAGCCCCTTCCTTTCCAAATCATAGACATATTGGTTAACCATGTGGCCGCCGGTCCTGTCGTGCTCGGTTGAATGGACATGCAGCACCAACGGCCTGTTCTTTTTTTCTTTTGCGCTTATTCCCGCGCCGAATGTCATCCAGTCATGGCAGTGTATAATATCAAAATCTTCCTCTTCGGCAATTTTTTCCGCTGCGAGTGTGTACCTGTAGACTTCATCAAACAATGTCGAGCCGTAAATTTTTGCAATCCTGCTGGACTTTTGCGACATATATCCTGAATAGTTTTCCGAAGTCATGTAAGGCCTTATTGTTGAGTCTATTTTTCTGATTTTTAAATTTTTAATTTCATTTGCAGACCTGAATTTTACAAAATCGGCATCATTAATATCTGAGGCTGACGGCAGCACGAAAGTGATTTCAACGCCTTTTTTGCTCAGGCTTTTAGTCAGGCCATAGCATGCAGTTCCCAAGCCCCCGCTGCTCAACGGAGGGAATTCCCAGCCGAACATCAGGACTTTCATGGTGACACACCGCCGTTGACATCAACTAATTTCCTGTCTGAAATTCTAATATTTTTGCCGTGATTTTTTCTAAGATAATCTTTTCCAAAAGCAGTCAACTCAAAAATCCTGACGTAAGAGGAGCTGAACGCTTCCCTCACAAGGCTTTTTCCAAGAAGATGAACAAGATGATTGTCAACAGTTTTCCAATTAATCTGTGTCTCACTCGCAATCTGGTTTATTGTTTTCTGGCCGGATGCAAGCGACAGAAGAATATAGCTTCTTATCTCTATAAAAGTTCTTTTTTGGATAACACTAATTTCAACACCACCACTTTTAATATAATGATACAACTATTATAATACTAGGTTATAACTATTCTGGATAGAGCATGTATAAATAAGTTTTGATTGAAACCCAATTTATAGTTTTTTAAGCCTGACAAACAAGGATGCGCATTTCTTGGCATTTTTCCTTTCAAGTAGTATCAAAGATTTATATAGATACAGCCAAATAGTTTCATTATGGACAGGAAGGCTGACATTTTATTTGAAATCTCATGGGAAGTGTGCAATAAAGTCGGCGGAATATACACCGTTGTGAAGTCAAAGTCCGCAAAGATGATCGAAGTTTACCACGACAATTATTTCATGGTAGGCCCTTATTTTGCAGCAAAGGCAATGGGTGAGTTTGAGGAAGAGCTGCCGGGCGAATTCTTCAAAGAATCATTTGAAGAGCTGAAGAAATCAGGTATAATATGCCATTTTGGAAAATGGCTGATTGAAGGCTCGCCTTCTGCGATACTGATTGATTTTGTAAACTATAAAAGCAAAACCAATGATATCAAAAAAGACCTTTGGGACTGGTACAAAATAGATTCATTAAGGGCGCCGCAGGATTATAACGAGCCAGTTGTTTGGGCCTACACGGTGGGGATGCTTCTCGAAAAAATATCCAAATACCACGGCAGCCAAAAGACAGCGGCCCACTTTCATGAGTGGCTCTCCGGAGCCGGGCTGCTTTACGTGAAAAAGAAAAATGCGAAGGTTGCAACAACCTTCACAACTCACGCCACTGTTCTTGGAAGGGCCCTTGCAAGCGCGCACGTTGACCTTTATAATTTATGGGATAAAATGAATCCGGACGAGGAGGTCTATAAATACGGCGTAGAGGCCAAGCACCTTGTCGAGAAGAATTCAGCATGGCATGCCGATGTGTTTACCACGGTGAGCGAGATAACCGGAATGGAAGCGTCATACCTGCTGAGAAAAAAGCCTGACAAGCTGCTGCCGAACGGGCTGGACATCAGCAAGTTTCCGACATTTGAGGAAGTGATAATCAAGCACAAGCTCCAGCGCGACAGGATAAGGGAATTCATGCTGTATTATTTTTTTCCGTACTACACTTTTGACCCGAAGGAAACTTTGATTTATTTTATCGCAGGAAGATATGAGTTTCACGACAAAGGACTAGACATTTACATCAAAGCGCTTGGAAAACTGAATGAGAAGTTAAAGCAGGCCAAAAGCAAAAAGACAATAATCGCCTTTATCTGGGTGCCGGCAAACTTCAGGAACATAAAGCCGGAGCTTCTGGAGAACAAAACGCTCTACCAGGATGTAAAGGACGCGCTCGAGGAAACTCTTGACGATGTGGAGAAAAACGTGGTTTATTCTTTTGTTTCGGACAAAAAAATATCAAAGGAAAGCCTGTTTGACAGCGATTTTCTCACGGAAATGAAAATAAGAATTGGGAGGTTTGTAAAAAAAGGCAAGCCGCCGCTGGCAACGCATGATTTGTATGATGAGAATGACACGATTTACAAAGCGATAATTGCTGCAAATTTGAAGAATGAGGAAGCCGACCCGGTAAAAATAATATATTATCCGATCTACCTGAGCGGCGCTGACGGATTGTTAAACTTAAATTATTACGAAGCGATGCAGGGCTCACACCTGGGAATTTTTCCCAGCTATTACGAGCCATGGGGATACACTCCGCTTGAAGCAGGCGCGCTTGGCGTCGCATCTGTGACCACTGATTTAGCGGGATTCGGAAGATTTTTCTGCACTGAATGCGCGCAAAAAGATCCGCCCGGAATTTATGTGCTGAAAAGGCTAAACACAAAAGATGAAGATGTTGTTAATCAGCTAGTTGAAGTGATATTCAATTATGCGGAATTTTCCAAGGAAGAGCGGATTGCAAACATGATGGAAGCAAGGAAAGTCGCTTCAATGGCAGACTGGAAAAGCTTTGTGAAGAATTACATTGACGCCCATAATATGGCTGTTGAGAAAGTGTACAAGTAGTATCAAATTGGGGAATTATGAAAGTAATCCACAGTCTTGGGATTTTAAATGCCAGCAGAGACACAAATGAAAATGCCGGATTTCTATTGACTAACAGCAAAGGAGGGTACTGCAGCTTTTTCTCGGAGCCTTCGTCAAGATATTGCGGATTTTTTTATTTCAACGATAAAAATAGGAGGATGTACAAGTTTATCGAGAACATTGAGATTGTTGGGGGTAAAAATACCGACTTCCTGAAAAATAATTTTTATTTTGCCGAGAGAAAAAAAGATGATATTATTGAATCATTTTTTATGCCGAAGGGTTTTGATTCGCTCGCTTATGAGCTGAACGGCGAGCATGAAATTGACATAATTCTTGACTGCAAGGAGTCCTATGATAACAGGGAATGGGGCAGGAACTATGAGATTTTTGAAGAGAATGGCTTTTTTATTGTTAAGTTCACAAAAAAAACAGACAAAAGAGAAGATAAAAATCACAATCAGGAAGAGTTTAGCCTTTACATTGCAATAAAATCCGATAGTAATTATTTTCAAAAAAATGACAGGTGGATTGAGAGGGATTATTTCACCGACGGGCAGAGGAAATCCCCGCCATTTAAAAGGCACGTTTATAACGCCTTGAGGGTGAAGGGAAAAACATTTGTTTTTACAATTTCTGAAAGTAAAAATTCAGCATTAAAGGAATGCGAATATGTTTTTAACAGCCTGAATGAAATTAAAAGCAAGGATAAGGAAAATTTCTATAGTTTATTGAAAAATGAGAATATGAAAAAAGTTTTGTCAAATAAAAATATAGACGGCAAAATAAAAATTGCATACGTTAATGCGGCAAATTCCTTGAATAATTTAATTGTAAAAAACAAAAATAACACTTCTCTGTTTGCAGGGCTGCCATGGTTTTTCCAGTTCTGGTCAAGAGACGCCCTGATATCCCTGAAAGCAATATCTAAGACTGACAAAAAAACTTCAGAAAAAATTTTGCTTGATTATCTCAGCA
The DNA here is from genome assembly GCA_035288925.1 of Candidatus Nanoarchaeia archaeon. GTDB lineage: Archaea > Nanobdellota > Nanobdellia > Woesearchaeales > GW2011-AR4. The sequence goes on along the minus strand of DATDYS010000073.1, from coordinate 21,640 downwards.
AAATTGAAAATGACGGAAGGCTTCCAAACCTAACATGCCATCATGACTCCAAGGCGCTTGGGAGCGCCGACGCTGCCGGGTGGCTGTTTGCAAGGTGCGGCGATTTGGTTAAAAAAATAGAGAATAACAAATCAATAACCAATTCAATAAAATCCTCGATAAAACTGATTAAGCAGAACAGGGAGTCAAAATCCCCTTCGATAAAAGAATATATAAAAAAATGCAGCGCGCTGATTGCAAAAAAGGAAAAAGAAAATGAGCAGCTGCTTTACGAAATAGAATGCTCCCTAGAAAAATCTGTCAAGGGTCTGCTAAAAAGCCACACAAAAGAGCATTTTGAAACTAATTCTTCCAAAGAGACATGGATGGACACGGATTTTGGAGATGACGGGAGAAGCGGGTTCAGGATAGAAATACAAGCACTAAGGCTTAATATGTATAAATTGGCATATGACCTGGCACTAAACCATAAGTACAAGATTCTTGAAAACACATTGAAAATAAAAGTGAAGAATAAATTCTGGAACGGAAAAATTCTCACCGACGGACCGAATGATTTCACAATCCGCCCGAATATTTTTATTGCCTCATACATTTATCCAGAATTGCTAAATAACAAAGAATGGGAAACCTGCTTTGAAAATTCTTTGAAAAGCCTGTGGCTGGACTGGGGCGGATTGTCGACAATTGACAAAAATAATAAATTATTCACTGATACCCATACCGGAGAAATCAATAAAAGCTACCATAGAGGCGATTCCTGGTTCTGGCTGAATAATCTGGCTGCAATCCAATTGAATAAAATAAATCCAAAAAAATTCCAAAATCAGATTCAAAAAATAATTTCCGCAAGCACGGAGGATATTTTATGGAAGAGCTGCATCGGCTGCGCTTCGGAATTAAGCTCGGCAAAAGAATTAACCAGTTCCGGGTGCTTTAATCAGGCGTGGAGTGATGCGATGTATATGGAGATGGTGGAGGAGATATTTAAGTAGGCTAATTTTTATATGTTAGATCCAATCTTACTCCAAAAACCTTGAACATATCTGCAAGGCCGGGGTAATTTTTGATGGCTTCTTTCAAATTCCCCTGCTGTATTCCCACAAGCGTTTGATTATAGGTGTCTAATTTTGCACTTCTCAAGTCTTTTTCCACTCTAGCCATATTGGCAGCAAAATCCGTTAGTGCAAACTGGTGCGTAGGATGATCAACGCCCAATGCCCGTGTAAACTCCAATGCCCTTAGGTAAGCTTTAGATTCGTAAATATAGAAACTTACATCATTTTTAATTTTTGTAAAATTATCGTGGGTAACTGCAAATCCATTTTGTAAATGCAACCCGCGATAATAGTCCTCTGCATGAGATAGTTCATGCTTTAGAATGGCAATCAAATTTTCCTCTGTTGGTTCAAATATTCTTTCGGTGCCACTGACGTTACGATAAGAAGGTTTGAAAACGCCATCGTAAATAAAAAGTTTTGATTTCTTTTTTAATCCCAGATCATACATATAACCCACAGAACCTGCTAATTTCACTTCGAGATTTCTTAGACGCCCTTGACGTATAAATTCTACTGTATTTTGAAGAGTTGGGCGACCGCTTGGCGATTGTAAAAATTCAAGCACCTTTTTTCTTCTTTCTTTGCCATTGTAGTCCTTGAAAAGAGGGTGGTTTATATACGCGTCAATGGCATTTTCAAGAAATAGTTGTTCTTGTGAATATTTTATAGTTTCATCATTTATAGTCCGGACAGTTAATGACTTGTCATAATCATAAACAAACTGATGTACATACTGAAAAGCAGTTTTACCAAACTCGCGCTCAACCAGCTGATTGATATACTCCTGCCTTAATTCCGGGTTTCTTCTTGCATCTTCAAAAGTGACGGGCCTAGCTAATTCATAAATTAGCCCCCCTGTTGCCAATAAAGCACCAGTGCCAACTACACCGCCAATTATATTTCTTCTTGCCTTTCTCTCTGAAGGGGTCATCAATCTTTTGCTTTTCCTGTAGGCACTCAATTCTTGAGGATTATCAATTCCAAGGCGTTTTGATATTTCTGCGTCGTTAAAACCATCTTCAACTAATTTTTCTATCCCTTTTCTCTGTTGCCGAGTAAACATTTTAATCTTTCAAGCTCGCCACAAACAAAGCCTGCGACCAAGCCAATGGGCAGTTCTCATTGTGTTCATTGCTGTCAGAATAATACAATTCCGGCAGTTCCCCTTTACCGTTCATCGCTTCCAAAGTTTTTCTTGAATAAAATGCGTACTTGCCCGGCTGATTTAATTTTTTGTAAATTATCGCAAGCCAAGGCAGTCCCATCGTCCACTGAGCTTCTCCTTTTCTAAAATAGTATTGGTCGCCTAGATACCTTAGAACTCCTTTTTCTTTTAATAATTTTTCTTCAACATTTTTCAAAATCAGTTCTCTTTGCTCTTTTGTAACAGCATTATAAGGATAAATCAATGATAACAGAGCCAAATCAGTTTCTTTTGTTTCTGATTCTCTTGGCAAAAGTTTATTTAAAGTTTCTTGCCCTTTCATGATTAAGCCGTTCTTTACATAAATAATTTTGCTTATTTTCTTTAATCCAGCGACGCACGCTCCGACCGAAGATGCATGAACTTCTTCATTCTCTTCCCACATTCCGTTGTCTTTGTCATGCCAGTATTCAATGCTTTCGAGATAATTGACTAATTTTTTTACGATTCTCAAATCATCTTCATTTCTAAGAATCTGGACTCCTTTTCCCTCTAAATCGCCAATTTTAAACAATAAGGCTCCGATTGCATCGTTCTGCTTATTGCCCCAGTTCTCCCAGATTTCCTCCATTGTATTTGGGTCGTATCTTGCGTGAATATACTGGTAAGCGTGCTTTGGCTTTTCTTTAATTGCAAAATCTATTTTGTATTCGTGTTTTAAAAGAATATCAAGCAAAGCTCTCAAAGTTTTTTTAACAAGATTATATTTTTGCGCAGATTCCAGCCCTATCAAAGTATAAACATTGTCCCTAATCCAGGAAAGATTGTAGCCAGTCTTAACGTTTAGGCCTGAAGCCGCAAAAAGGCCAGAAGGATATTGCATTTCCTCGATTATTTTGATTGATTTTTGAAGCATACTTAACTGCTACCCCAGAATAACGCTATTTTTACCCTTTATAAACCTTTCTGTTTTGTAACTACTTAGAAGTAAAGAAATTTAATCCAGCGTAAAGTACATTCTTCTGTTATTCTTTCCCTTGTTTTCAACAGAAACCAGGCTTATATTCCCAATCTCAGAAGTGTTTTTAACCTGTGTTCCGCCGTCCGCCTGCAAATCAATATCAGGTATCTCAACGATTCTTAATTCGGACACTTCAGGAGGCATGACAGAAGCCAATTTTATAACCCCGGGTATTTTCAAAGCTTCTTCTCTTGGCAAGGTGTAAATCTTAACATCAATTGCCTTCTTAACCCATTCATTGGACATATCAACATATTTCTGAATCTTGTCCCTGTCCAAAACATCCAAAGAGAAGTCAATTCTTGATTTGTCCAAACCCAACTGGTTGCCCGTGCATAAAGCTCCGGCTTCCTTGTAGAGAACTGCATCTATAATGTGGGCAGCGGTATGCATTCTCATGTGCCTATACCTCCTACCCCAGTCCACTTTGCAGGTAACTTTGTCTCCGGCTTTCAACCCAGGTTTTGAAACTTCATGGCTTACACTCCCGCTAAACTTACCGACAAAAACAACAAGGTATTCTTCTCCGTTGCATACCATTGAGCCAGTATCATGAGGCTGGCCGCCGCCATTCGGATAGAAAGCAGTCTGGCTAAGAACAACAAACTTGCCATCTTTCACGCTTTCAACTGTAGCTTCAAATTCTTTCAAATAAGAATCGGTCATGTATAGGGCGTTTTTCATTTTGAAAAGAAATCTGGAATCGTATATAAGAATTTCGAAAAGTAAAAAAATAAAAAATATCGGAATTGCTTCCGATCAGATATTTAGTCCTTGGCTAGCGAGTTTATAGCTTTCAAAGCTACAATCACTGCTGCTGGAGCAACGAAAACTGCTACCTGGCTTACGATGCCTGCAAGGTACATTCCCAAATTGACACCTAAGTTTATTGACTGAAGTGTGCTAACTGAGGTTGCAGTCAACATTAAAGCTGCTGCTGCCACCAAGAAAGGAGTTGTCTCTTTCTCGGTTACGTTTAGGAAACCCACCACTAGTCCTAAAACCACCAGTACCAAGGTCAGTGTTCCCTTGGTTTCACTCTGCAGATTAGCTGCAAAGACTCCAACCAATATAGCCAAAAGGACGCCGATGATAAACGCCCATTGTCCTAGTTTGCTTCCCATTTTAATATAACACCTCCGTGTTGTGTTTAATATAACCAATTTTGTTGAACTAATATTTAAAAGTTTCGCGGAATTCAGAATTCCTGGTTGGTTAATTTCAATTGCATTCTACCCATATTTCTAACTAAAGCGCAATAACATTATAAAAGGAACAAACTTACAACCCAAAAATAGCAAATAAAAGTTTAAACTATTTTATAAAGCCAATTTGCCATTATTTTAATAAAATGGGACGAAATAAGCTTATTTATAGCTAACAATTTCCGAAAGTTTTATATAGCGGTCTTTTCAGAGTAGGTATTCTGAGTGCTTCTAACGAAGTGCTTAGCGGGCTTCGAAATTCGAAGCTTATGAGTTTCACTTGGAGGTGAACCAAACATGGAAAAGCAGATTGGAAATTACTCCTTCATCGTTGGAGTGATAATAGCCTTGGTACTTGGCTTGGCATCTGCGCAATTGGGAGCAGCTAAAGCGTGGCTTTGGTCAATCCTGGTTGTGCTGGGCCTGATAGTAGGATTCTTGAATGTTTCAGGCAAGGACACCAAAGACTTTTTATTGGTTACGGTTGCTTTAGTAGTTGTTGCCTATGCTGGCAGCGCCCAAGTTTCTGGATGGGCAAACGTTGAGTTGATTGGAAAGTACTTAACTGGACTATTCGACAGCTTGCTGACATTTGTAGTACCTGCAAGCATTGTAGTTGCCCTTAAGGAAGTCTATCAGCTTGCAAAAGAGTAAGCAGCTATTTTTTTCTTTTTTTTATTTTTTCTTTTCCTCAATCTATTTAAACTAAATTCGATTTCTATCAGTAATGAAAATCCTTAACAACATAAAAGCTATTGACTTAGCTTTATACTTGGATTCAACTTTAGTTATTTCAGATGTTCACATTGGATATGAAGAAGCATTGAACAAGCAGGGGGTTCTTGTTCCAAGATTACAATTTGGTGATATGGTTAAGGGAGTTGAAAAAATATTAGCTCCATTGGGAAAAGTAGAAAGAATAATAATAAATGGTGACTTGAAGCACGAGTTCGGCACCATTTCGGAGCAGGAATGGAGAAACACCTTAAAATTTCTTGATTTGCTAGCCAAATACTGCAATGAAATCATTCTGATAAAAGGCAACCACGATACGATTCTAGGGCCGATAGCAAGAAAAAGAAATGTAAAAATAGTTGATTATTATATGATTGGCAAAGTGCTGGTAACTCATGGAGACAAGATTCCTAAAAAAGATATACTAAACCAAATTGATACTATTATCATAGGCCACGAGCATCCGGCTGTATCCTTAAAAGATGACGCAAGAGTTGAGACATTCAAATGCTTTCTAAAAGGAAAGTACAAGGGAAAGAATTTAATTGTGCTTCCTTCATTCAATGAGGTAGTCAGAGGAACAAACATAATGCGCGATAGGACATTAAGCCCTTTCCTTAAGCAGAATCTTGATGATTTTGAAGTTTTTGCTGTGGAAGACAAAGTTTATGATTTTGGGAAACTGGGAAAGCTAAGAAAGAAAATGTAGCTACCCCTTATACAGTTTCCCCAGTAAATCTGACTTGGTAATTATTCCAACCAATTTTCCTTCCTCTGCCACTGCAACCATCGGGAAATGCTTAAGCAGGCTTGAAACTACCTGTATCGAGGTTGTCTTTGAAACTATTGGCGGGGATTCCTGCATGATATCACGAACGTGATTGCCTTTGGAGTTGAGCATTGCGTCAAGTATTGTTGATTCCGAAACAAGCCCGATTAGCTTATGGCTATCAATGACCGGCAACTGTGAAATCTGGAATTTCTTCATCTTTTCTATTGAATCTTTTGTGGAATCGGACGGGGCAACGCTGACAATTTTAGCTGTCATAAGCTGCTCCGCCTTAATCTCCTCCTTTTTCTCCAAATCGCTTAAAGCGGCAAATATTTTTTTTGTTTTCGTGTAAGTCGGGTCAATCCTTCCGGCTTCTATCTTTGCTATCAAAGACTGTGACACACCTGACCTGTTGGCCAATTCGGTCTGTGTCAATCCCAGTTTCTTCCTGATTTTCTTTATTTCTTCCAGCTCGTAAGTCATTTTGTTGAAATTATTATCTATTTAATCCTTAAATTTATCAGGGGAACATTGCTTGTTGCTCTTGACCGGTTTCTGATAGTTCCCACACCTACTATCTGTGTTTCTTTTGTTGAGCACGATATTGTTAAATGGCTCGGGGTGGGTGGAGGGCGGATAAATAACCTAAAGTGCGACAATCAAGTTCCCTCCCTTATGATTTTTGTTAATTTAGTTTTTATGAATTAGCCCAAATTACCTTTCTTTTCAGATAAGTAACTTCTATTTAAAATTATTCTTTTCGGAATATTTATAGCACAAAAGTATTTAATAAAAGCTTGGGAAACAGCCTAATAATGTATATTCTAAACTATTGAGGTGGAAAAAATGGCTAATATAACATACGTTACATCAGAGAGTGTTACAGAAGGTCACCCTGACAAGATTTGCGACCAGATAAGCGATGCTATACTTGATTCTTTGTTCGCGCAGGACCCCTATTCAAGGGTTGCTGTTGAATGCCTGACAACGACCGGATTGGTTGTTGTTGCCGGGGAAGTCACAACAAGAGGCTATGCGGACATACAGGGCATTGCGAGAAAAACTCTGAGAGAGATTGGATACACAAATCCTGAGTTTGGAATTGACTGCGAAGATGCGGGAGTTTTGGTCAGCATTCACGGGCAGAGCGTTGATATCGCACAGGGAGTTAATGAGTCTTCATCCCACGAGCAGGGTGCCGGTGACCAGGGAATGATGTACGGCTTTGCGTGCAATGAAACTCCTGAACTGATGCCTTTACCGATAATTCTTGCCCACAGATTAACCTCAAAATTAGCAGAAGTAAGGAAGAAAGGAGTTGTTACTGACTTAGGGCCTGACGGCAAATCACAGGTCAGCGTTGAATATCATGACGGAGTTCCAAAAAGAGTGAGCGCAGTTGTGATTGCGCAGCAGCATTTGGAGCATATAAGCGAAGATAAGTTGAAACAGGAAATTCTTGAGAAAGTTATAAAGCCTGTTTTGGGAAAGTGGATGGACAGCAGCACAAAAGTCCACATCAACGCAACCGGTAAGTTTGTTATTGGAGGGCCAGAAGGGGATTCTGGTGTTACGGGCAGAAAGATCATTGTTGACACTTACGGTGGAGTTGGAAGGCACGGCGGAGGAGCGTTCTCAGGCAAGGATCCGTCTAAAGTTGACAGAAGCGGCGCTTATGCTGCAAGATACGTTGCGAAGAACCTTGTTGCAGCAGGCTTAGCTGACAAATGTGAAGTGCAACTGTCTTATGCAATCGGAGTTGCGCAGCCAACATCAGTCAATGTTGACACTTTCGGCACGAACAAAATTCCTGAAGACAAGATTGTTGAGCTGGTTAAAAAATATTTCAAATTAACTCCAAGCTGGATAATCTCACATCTAAACTTGAGAAGGCCAATTTACAGGAAAACAGCAGCTTACGGGCATTTTGGAAGGAATGATCCGGACTTTACGTGGGAGAAGACTGATTTGGCTGAAACGTTAAGAAATGAGGCTGGAGTTAAAGCCGAAGTCAAAACACATTAAATTTTATTTTTATGTTGCTTTTTGTTTAGGAGGTAGGTTCTCCAGATGGGCAAATATCTAATTTTACAGCATTTTCTCTGCATTCATAGATTTGTGCAGGCTCTAACAACATAACAAGTCTCCTTAAAAATGATATAATCGTGGGGTTTAGAATATCCCGCTCGTCCCTTATTTCAACTGCCAATGGGAATTGCTTTAATGTCTCGCATCCTTCTGATATTTGGAAATAAGCATGCCTTCCCGGATCGTAACTTAAAACACAAAGAAATTTATCAAAAATCACGTCCCGATCCCTATATCTTGGACCGCTTACCAAATTCCCCACACCAGCATCCTTACATAACTCTTCAATTGATCCTAATTTATCTGGGGGGCATGAATCAAGCAAGTATAGTGGCATTGTAATCTTCATACTTAGAATTGACATTCCCAATTTAAATTTAACTCTTATTTTTAATCAAAATAATTGTATTAATTTTAAGCCTTAGTCTCCTGCTGGCTTACGCAGTGCAACGCCCCAAATCCGTAAACCATCGAAGTGCAGTTGATTCCAATAACTTTTCTTTCTGGAAACCGCTTCTGAAGTATTTCTAATGCCTTTTTGTCATCTTCATGACCAAAGACCGGAACAACAACAGCTTCATTGCCAATATAGAAATTACAATAGCTTGCTGGTAATCTTCCTTCTTTATCGCCAACAAAACCCGGCATCGGAAGCTTTATGACATTCAACCTGTTTCCTTTCTCATCTTTCATTTTTACCAATAATTCATAATTTTTCTTTAGAATTTCGTAATTTTCATCATCCGGGTTGTCTTCAAATGCGCAAACCACTGTATTTTGGCTGACAAACCTTGCCAAGTCATCAATATGCCCATCTGTGTCATCGCCAACAATTCCTTCTTTCAGCCACAGAATATTGGAAACATTAAGGTAATCTTTCAAATACTGCTCAATTTGGGTTTTAGTCAAGTTTGGATTTCTGTTTTTGTTTAACAGGCATTGTTCTGATGTTAGCAGTGTTCCGGTTCCGTTCACTTCAATCGAGCCGCCTTCAAGCACTATTTTCGGCTCAAACATCTTCAATTTCATCTTTTTGTTCATTTCATAAGGAATTATGTTGTCTTCCTTTAAATCGTCATATTTATTGCCCCAGGCGTTAAACATCCATTTTACCATAGCCTTTTCTTTGGTTTTGCCATTTACAACAAAAGTTGGACCGTAATCCCTAAACCAGGCATCAACATTCCTAATCTGATGAAAAATGATTTGAGAAAGATTAATTTTGGATTTAGCCAGCTTATTCTTAACATAATCTTCTCTTTCCTTGTCATTGACAAGAAGATTTGCCTTTTGCCCGGAATGAAGCGCTTTGATGAACTGAACATAGATTTCCTCGATTTCTGGAACCATTTTCGGCCATGTAACTTCATTGTGCGGCCAACTTAGCCAGATTGCTTCCTGAGGTTCCCATTCTGCTGGCATTCTAAAGCCGAGTGATTTTGGTGTCGAATCCATAAAAAAAGGTAAATTGGTTTGTTAATAAAATTATCCCCACGCTCCAATAAATTTAATTATTACTTTATAGTAGTATATTTAGAAAGATTTATAAATAATGTAGCTTACTTTGGGAGTGAAATGCAATACTCAGCCGAAGACCTAGAAGGTAGGCTAAAATTAGTAATAAAAGAACTAAAGGAATTTCCAACAGAAGAAACACTAAGGGAAGTTCCGTATTGGAGCGAATTGCTTCAAAATGTTATCCGAGTTTTTGGAAGCCTGGATTCTGCTTACCAAAAAATTGGCGAAGGCGTGATTGAAAGGCAATATGTTCCTTTTCCTAGCGAAGAGCAGATTGAAGCCACAACGCAGATCCTAGAGAAGCCAAGAATCTTGATTAGGGATGAGGCAGGGAGCGGAAAAACAGCACCAGCAATCCACGCAATTTACGCACTTGAGCAATTAGTGGAAGACGGAAGAATTAACACTTTAGTTGTCGGGCCAACGCATGTAATAAGCAGTTGGGAGTCAAAACTAAGGTCTTATGCCGCACAGGCAAGAAGATACATAACAATCACGAGCTCGAATAGGGTATCATCACTAAATCAGTTGGCCGCGGGCATTGCAAACGGTTCTTTGGACACAGCTTTGGTGAGTTATGACGCAATTTTTAGGGGAATGCCTAGAGATGGTGATAGCATATCAACAAATGAACTAGAGCCAGCGAATGGGAATGAAACCACAGATGAACGGCTGGTTGATAGATTATTTGGAATTTTTACAGGAAGCAAAGTACCTTTTCTTTTAATTGGCGATGAAGTTCACCATATATCAAATCCTAAATCCAAGAGATCGCAGGCATTCAGGAAACTTGCATTGAGCTCTGATCGTTTCGTGCCGATGACCGGAACGCCATTTCCCGATAGCTTGGATGATATCTATGAACTAGTGTCTCTAATCGATAATGATAATTATCCGACGGCGGATGATGTAAGGAAAGCTTACAATGACAACCCAAAATTGATTCGAATGTTCCTGCATAGATTCGGAAAGAACCCAGTCGTAAGGCTTACTGACATAGAAGGCATGCCAAAATTAAACGGCCCCTATTTTACCTGGTTTAGTCCAAGTGATTTAGAATCAGAAATCAGCAACACCATTCAAAATTACAGCGAATTACAAAGCATGGTAAAATATGTCTTATTGAGCCTTGCAAGTACAGATCCAAGATTAGTGTTGCCTGAGAATTATGCAGGAAGCAGCCTGGTAAGGAAAAAATTAGCAGAAATTTTTGGTGCGAATCCAGATTTAAGGGGTAAAGTAGAGGCAGCTGAATCAACAAAATATAAAATGCTTGATGAGCTTGTTGAATCGTGCGTAGCCAAAGGAGAAAAAATTGTAATTTATTCAAAATACAGGGAAGGAATAACAAAAGCCCTTCAGGAAAGATACGCAAGGTATGGCGCTTTGAGGATAGACGGGAGCGTTGATGCCGACCCCCACGGCAAAAGGTTCAGCGCAAGGGATATCGAAAGATTGACATTCCAAACAAATCCAGATTCAAAAGTTCTTATTATAACGGACGCATTGAGCGAGGGGCAGGATGCTCATGCGGCCAATAACCTGGCATTCTTGCATATGAAATTTTCACCAGGAAAAACTGATCAAATTATTGGACGGGTATTCAGGCGTGGACAGTCAAGAGACGTTAATGTTTATTTCTTGGGTGCGGCGGGGACCGTTGATTATGGGGATTACTTAACGGAGTCAAAGAAAAGAGAAGCAATTAATCTCGTGGATTTGGGAATTGAACTTAACTCAGACCTCAAGGCTGTTCTATCCAGAGACACACCAGTCGATAAGCAGCCATTCCTTGGAATATACTTGCATAACTCCCATACAGTCGTCAGGAACATGAGCGGCATGATGATAGGCAAAGGCCCCGAATCAAATCAGGCTTTCTTGAATGTCGGAGAAAATGCAAGATTGTATGCGATGAATTACAATCATGAGTGGGAATACTCCTATTCTGCGCACACTGCCCGGCTAATAAAATTATTAGTAAAGGAAATTGAAGCAGGAGGTCCAAATTTAGAGAGAATAATAGATTTAGCCTCAGGCCCGGCAACTGTTTCGCGTGTTTTAGGCAGGCCCACTTATTGTGTTGATATGAATAGGTATCAGCTTGAGTTTGGAAAAAAGGAAGCCCAAAAACTTGGATTGGACATAGAAACGCAAGTGGGCTACACAGAAAAGCTAGAAGGCATCGCTTCTCACCAATATGACCTTGCGGTGCTTTCTCTTGCATTGCATTATGGAAATGTAGGGCGAGGGGACAGAAAAAGGACTTTATTGGAAGCGCATAGGGTAGTAAAGCCAAATGGGTACCTCCTTCTAACTTTACCAGCGAGCCTTGTTCAGGGAGATGGCGCGCAAATGCTTGAGGAAGGGCTTGATAAAATTGGCCTTGAAGTGGATAAAGAGAGAACCGGAAAAGTTATTGCAACAGATTCAGAAGATTATGAGGTTTATGTTGCATTGTGCAGGAGAACAGAATCAGAAAACCGCCCAGAACTCTATGACACTCCCCAGTACAACGAATTGTTCGCCTTGAATCCTGAATTTGGATATTCAAATCCGCAAAAAGGAAATGGAAATGGTCATGGAAAAATTATCACCCCTTACAGGAGAGAGATTTTGCAGCAGTTCAGATTTTTAGATTCCGGGCACGAGTTAAAAGAAGACAAGCCCAGGGCAATACCTGCAAGAATAGAAAAAACCAGTGCAGTAACTCCTATTGTAAGCGATGCCACGATAGATATCACCGAACTGCTTAATAGAGTATTCCGAAAAAGATGACAAACAAAATTTTAAGTTTAGAGGAAAGGGCAAGGTTAATGTACACAGGGTTTTCTGACAGCGGAAGACGGGCAGTCATGGCCCTTGAAGATGCTTTTATGGAATATGCGTTGGGCGAGGTTTTAATGCCTCCGGCGGAGATTGAGCAGGCTTTGTCACAGAGCGGCTTGGAAAAAAATGAAGTTCTCGGAATAAAAGAATATTTGTTTGTACAATGCGCGGTAAACGCTGCGCCAAGAATCGCAAAAGAATTTGCTGAAGCTTTTGGCCAGCATAAGTATAATCCGCTTTATACTTTGGAGGATTTCCTGATTGCGTGGAATCCGGATGAAAAACAGTTTACCAGAGGGGATGAAGATTTGGGACCTTACAGTTTTGTAATTCGGGGAATCATAGATATACTGGAAAGGGGACGCGAACTCCAGAGCCATCTTTACGGGGCGGATTTAGGATTTTTGGAAGGCATTGAAGGATTTTCACGAATCGGCATTATGAGTATAATTGACCACAACCCAGAAATAATAAAAGAGCTATTTATCGGGGCATTGCCGGAAGCAATGCGGGCTCAGGTTACAGACATCGTTTATGACAGGAATCTGGCAAATGAAGCCGCCAATTCATTTTTGGATGCCTTCCAAAAATTCAGGGATTCAAGAAAATTTAACCTGGAAAATTTTTTGAAATATTTCAATGCAGAGCAGGAAGAACTCGTCCCACACAGATCCCAAAAAGGCAGCTATTATCACATGCAAAGAAGGATTTATAGAAGGTATGGCACAGGCTGGGCTGAGGCATTTTACAGTTTGCTTAACGAGCCGGTCAAGTCAAGAGTAACCGCCCTTATTGGAGAGATGGGGAAAAAAGGAGTTCCAGACGAAGACAGGATAAGGCTGATTGAAAGTTTAGCTACAGATAACGGCTTAAATGTGCTCTACATGTTCGCGGACGGCGGAAGTGATGTCGGAGACATGATGGTTGCGCTTAACATACACAAGCTGACCCCCGAGCAATTAAGTTTGTTAAGCGAAGTTACAATGGGCGGGAGAAGTTCGCTGCGACAGTATTTGGGAAAATGCAGGTTCCAGGTTCCTGATTCGGATGTCAAATATGATTGGAGGCGGAGCATGGTAAAAATCTGCGAAGGCATTGACCCCAAAACATTTAGGCCCGATGAAGTTGCCGGCGCTATTTTGATCAACAAGGCTGTGCTCCAATATTCCCGGCCTTTTGCAGGCGACAAGCAGGGAACTTTGGACTTAATCAAACTGGAAGTTGAATGCGCGGACAATCCGGTTTACAGGAGCGTCATGGAGAAAGTCCAGCAACACTATGAGCTAAGATTAAAAGTAGGAAAGGTAAAAGGGCTTGTGGATAAACTGCTCGTAGTTTCTTAACACTATTTTATAGTAGTAATAATAGAAAGTTTTTTAAATCAAAAGTTATTACCATCAGCAATATGGTAGACAGAAAATTTTTTGAAAGGCCTGCAACGGAAGTTGCCAAGGATTTACAGGGTATGATTATAGTGGATTTTGTAAGCCCTAATGATATTAGGACAGCAACTATAACTGAAGCAATGCCTTATAATTCACCCCAAGAAGGCAGAGGTGAGGAAGTATTCTATCAAGAGGCAGGTAAGTTGGGTGTATTTTCAAGCAGGCGGGGTCCAATACCTTTAATCACTGCACACTCTGAAGAGAAGTCGGGTCTTGTTACAATAACTGAAGTGGCTTTTGGTAATGAAAAAATAGGAACCAGAGAGATAGCAACTAAATTCAGATTCGATGAAAAAAAAGGGCTTTATGTAGGCGAAGAAGGTGGATTATATATAGGTGAAAGCCCAGTAAATTATAACAAACTAGGGGTTAGGGCAAATGTAACACACCCTTCCGATGGGCCTAAAAACAGGGTCTTTGTAGCCAGCCTAGGCTATCGATAAAAATTATTTATTTTTCTAATTATCTTTAAGATTATGCTCTAAGAATTTTACCCTCTAACCAATTCTTTTCCCTTTGCCATTAAATAAGACCTTATGATTTGGTCCCTGTAGCTGTGGCTTACAATAGGTATTTTTTGAGACCTCATGCTTTCCAACTGGGCAATTTCCGCATCAGTTAAATTTGCATTGATTGCCCTCTTCAAAATGTCAATGTTTTGCCCATTCAATTTAAAGCTTCCAGCGGAGACTTGAGAATAAAGTTCCCTGTATTGCCTTTTAGTTCCCTCTCCCGCCGTACCCTCTTTTATTCTTCTATAGGCGGCCTTTACTATTTTGTCGACATCGCCAAAATTACAGATCAAATAATTTGCGCTGGGAACTGAGCTCATCAAATCGTCAGTAAATCTGGCATCAGTGAATCTGCCCATGACAAAAAAGCCTTGGTAAAGCCTGACTATAGTGCTCGGCTGGTAGCTTTTTCTGTCTTTCAAGAACTCCTGCACAGCAGTTTTGACAAAATCATCTACTGTAAATTTTTCCGGCAATCTTTCAGAAAGTGGGTGCAATCTTGCCTGCTCATAAGTATTTGCCACGTAGGCCAGCCTGTGCTTAACTTTCTTCTCCAGCACTTGGTCTCTTAGAAGATAGCTAAGAGCTGTTGCATAAAAAGCAATATCTCTGGATGGATCGTCCCTATGCTCTACAATCCATTTTATTGCGTCTGGGACCTCTTCAATAATTTGAAGTTTCCGGTGGTCAAACCTATGCAGGAATGTGCTGCCGCCGGCCAAATATTCCTGGACTTCTTTTCTGACTCTAGCCTCTCTTTTTTTTACAACCAGGCTCATAAAGCCCTGCAGGGTCATTGCATCGACTTCACACCCGCTTTCCTTTATCTTTGCCAATAAATCAGGCTGGATTATTCTACTTAAACCCCTTGTATTGTGAACATAAGATTGCGAATCGTCCAAGGGCTCCGCATAAAGCAAGTTTACCAGGTCGAGTTTATTATCTCTGACATACTCAAAAAGCCTTTCGTGGATTTGAGCTTCAATTTTTTTTCTTGGCGTTCTCGGCTTGCTTGTATCACGGGGTCGCGGTTCGTCGCCTGATGGCCTGCTAATAACAACCGTTCTAGCTGGAACAACTGCAACCCCTCCCAATACCTGTAAGACATCATCAATCGAATAAGTGGGGCTATCTCTTACCCTTAACTCTGCCAATGGTTTTTCGCTTGTTGCCATGACATATAATTCTGTGTCGCTTCCCTGCTGATGAAATTTTAGCACCACTCTGTCCGGCAATGCTACTCTATCCGGCAATTTAGCGCTGTAGAAGGCTGGCTTAGGCTCGGTTGGACTTTCCGTTCGCAAGCTTCTAAGGATAAAATCTACATCGACTTTGTAAAGGGACTTAGGGTCCATTCCCTTCTCCCTTACAATTTCGTAAACGGGGTCTATATTAAGTCCTTCACGATTCACCAGCTGTTCAACTGTTAGTGCCTTTGTCATTTTTATTTTTTAACCTGGGGATTTTGCCTGTATATTCCTGCTGCAACAGTAGATACCTGTTCGTTTCTTGTAAGTATTTTTATGTATGTGTCACCTGGATTTGTACGTCTTGGAGTTAAAGCTTTTCTAAAGTATTCAGCTAAATCCGGAGGCATTAATTCCGGGACTATCTTCAGTATATCACTTCTTCTTACTCCATCTTCGCTATTGCCTATTGCAATCGCCAGGGCTGGAACGAGCAAAGCTGTTTTTGGCTCACGAATGTGTGTAAGAAACTGTCTCGGGTCATCACTAATATTGTAGCCGAGCTCCCTCGCCTGTGCGGCTAAAAGTGCATAATACTGCAGAATATCCCTTGGAACCTCTTTGCCGCCCCTATAACAACCAGGCTTTGCTTGCCTGGGATTTAATTGTTCGTCAGCTATTACAGTTCTCGGCGCATCAACCTTATCTTCAAGAGGCAATCCGTCTGTGTTTGTCTCGCTCACAATGTCTATTCGTAATCCTAATTGTGAGAATACATAGTTTATCTGTGAATTAAAAATTGCTTCCCTTAATATCCTTTGCAGGCTCCTTAACTTTTGCGGGCTTGCAGACGATTCCGGAACCTTGAAGTCATATTGCACCATCCCATTATTATTTACCCGCTCAACATTTCCATTTACTTTTTCATTTAGTTCCAGCAGCTCATCATGAACATGGCTTACCAGCATGTTTTCAAGTAAGGTTTTGTATCCCTCGTCAGGATTCCTAAATTGGATTGGCAACGTCAAGCTTATTTTATACCCGCTCCCTTCTGTGGAGCTGGTCAATAGATAATGAACATGCGCATCTCTAAAGGCTTCCCTGAATTGCTGAACAATTCCTGAAGTTTCTTCGTACTGTTTTCGAAGCGCATCCATTCTGCTAATTATTGCCTGAGCCTCAGGATTCACTTCCACCGTTAAGAATGGGTTTTTTTGCCGTAGTTCCCCAACACTTTGCACAGCCTCTACTGCCCCTTTATAATGTGGAAGGAGTTCCTTGTATTCTGCCGTTCTCTCGAAAGGAGTTCGCACATATTTTATCGCTTCCCTCAACCGTTCAGAATCAAATCCCTGTTCCCTTTTTAATGGCTCCATTAAAGTTTCGTATTTTTTTACTAGCGCCTCTAATCTCGGAGACTCTAGTCTTTTGAGATCTGCAACAAAGGATTCATTTATTCCTGAAGAAGCGATGCGCTCATAAATTTCGCTTGTACCATTTTCAACTGCGGCTGCTTGAGCAGGATGTTGCGCTGCTTTTCCTAATTGCCTTATCCTTGCCAATTCTTGATACGCTTTAACTCTGTCTTGTTTTTGCCGGCCAGCTTCTGTCCTCAAACCTCTGTTAGAATCTAGGAGCGCTTCAACTCTGAACTCTAATGCCTCATTCGCATCTCGCATTTCATTAACCTGCCCTCTCAATTGGTCTACTGCACTTTGAGTTGCTTCATAAAGTGCCTTATAATCCTGATTGCTGATACTCCCATCTTTAGCAGCCGATTGTCTGTCAGTAACAACATGGCTGCCTACATGATTAGGAGGGGATACACCAAATCTGACAATTCTTAAATCAAAGTCGGACCTCTCGATATAATTGTCTAATGTTGCTTTTAATACTTCATCAGGCACATTATCTCTTTTACTTATAACTATCCCCCTATTGTGATCATAGGTTATATGAGTTCCCTCTCTAAGATGCCGATTATTTTTCAGTCTGGCATTTAATGACCTTAGAACTGTGCGTACTCCAGCCATATTATGAGTGCCAACACTTAATGTTGCAACTTCGTATAAATCATTTGAAGTCATTTTAAATTATCATTACTAGGTAGTAATAACTAATATATAAAGGTTGCTATGTTTACAGACGTGAGCCTATTTGGCGAATTTAGATAAAAATAAAGAATAAATCTATATCTCCGTCAAATCCCTGTAACTCATCGGCATTCTGTTTTTCAAAAAGCCCCAGCCTTCCTGCGAGCTCGAAACCTTTGATAAGTCAATTTCCACAACCAGAACTTCTTCCTTTGAAGAGCTTGCCCGCTTTACAACCTGCCCAAAAGGGTCGGCAACAAAGCTTCCGCCCCAGAAGTCAATGTCATCCTCTTTTCCAACGCGGTTGACGGCAACGGCATAAATTCCGTTCATTGAAGCGTGGCCGCACATTGCGTTTTTCCATCTTTGGGCTGAAAACGGCTCCAGCTTTTTCATGTCAGCTGTCCAGCCGATTGCGGTCGGGTAAAAAATAATCTGGGCGCCTTTCAGAGCGTTGATTCTCGCCGCTTCCGGAAACCATTGGTCATAGCAAATCAAAGGCGCAATTTTAGTTCCATGCAGGTCTGCCTGGACATATCCGGCATCCCCGGAAGAAAAATAGAATTGCTCATAGTATTTTGGGTCGTGGGGGATGTGAATCTTGCGGTACTTTGCCCTCAGCTTGCCGCTCTCATCAAAAATTAGAGAGGTGTTATAGTATTTCCCTTCCCCTTTCTCGAAAAGCGAGCCGCCGACAAGCGTAACTTTATTTTGTTTTGCAGTTTCAGCCAAAAAATTCGAAACTTTGCCCGGAATGACTTCAGCAAGCCCAAAAAGCTCTTTCTTCTCGCTCTGGCAGAAATATTTCGTGGCAAAAAGCTCCTGCAAGCAGACAATTGAAGCTCCTTTCTTAGCTGCCTGAGCAACCATTTTGGCTGTCTTATCCAGATTTTTATCTAAATCACCGCCTACTTCAGATTGCACAAGCCCGATTTTAAGTTTCTGATTTGCCATTTTGTGTTTAAGATTTTGATTTTTTATTTATTAAACTGATTTTAATGGCGGCAAACACAGGTTTTGTCTCAATTGTGAGCGAGTTCGCAAACGAAGCTCACTCGCATGTCACGAAAAGGCGTGTTTGAATCCAAAACTTTAAAGTTTTGAGAGCGTATAACCCAACAACAATAAAAGGCTTTTGAAAGAAATCTAATGTGAAACCATTATATTCTGCATCTTGGGCTCCTTTGACGGGAAATCAAGGCCCCTCTTCTGAATCCTGATCTCGTGCTTTTTGGCCCCGAAAGCATCAAGGAGGTACTTGATGGCCTTCTGCGTCTCAAACTCCCTGCATGAGAAGATGTCCATAAACACATAATCCTGATCGGGAAAAGTGTGGATGCTGATGTGGCTTTCGGCAATCATGACAAAGCCAGACATTCCGGGAGTGCCGTCTGCAAATTTATCCAGCCACTTTGCTACATAGGGCAAAGTCATCTTTGTCATCCCTATTTTCGCTGGCAGATTGTTCAGAACGTCATACACCAAAGAATACGACCCTAATTTCCCCTTATCGCACCTTGATGCATCGATTGTAACGTGCAAACCAAATTCGCTCATTTTTGTTTTTCTCTGTAAAAACTTTGATTTTATTTTATAAAATATTTTAAAACTAGTATTTAAATCTTTTTATTTTTTTGTTTTTTCGACGATGATTTTTTAAAAAAAATATCTGATTTTCGCTGTTTTTTGGAGCAAAATTTTTATCAAAAAAATTCTCGTCGAGAAAGTTTTTTTGTATTTTTTGAAATTTTTCCGGAAAAAATTGATTTTTTTGCCTGAAAAAATAGTTTTTACGACTTTTTGAAAATTTTTTATAATCTTATTTAAAAATAAACCGAATTCTCCGGAAATCTGCCAATTTTTTCAGTGATGGCCGCCTTTTGGGTGCTTTCTTGAAATTTTTTCCTGGGCTTTCCTGAGCTTTGACAAATCAAGCTCGCAGAAATAGCAGTAAATCTCGTCGGGAGTCAGGCTTCTGCCGCACTGTGGGCACCTGTCGATGTGATGGCCGTGGGTCATTTCAAGCACCTAAATTCATAAAATTATTTGCCAGCATCAGCAAAACCGATGCTCCAACAATCAGCCCATAAACGAGCTTATTCCATTTCAGGATTTTGGAACCATCAAACATGCCAAACGGAATCATGTTAAACAAAGCAAGCCATGAATTTATTACAAAGCCATAGAATGACACTTCCTTAAATAGTTTTGGCAGCGCAAGAAAGCTCAGTCCCAGGAAAATCAGCGCCAGAACAATATTTACCAGCGGCCCTGCGGCGGAAATTCTGCCGTTTCTTGAGCTGCTTACCCTGCCGGAAATCATCACGGCGCCCGGAGCTGCGAAAACAAAACCTAAAAAGGACATTCCGATTGCAAGCAGCAGCATCTTGTCAAACGACCTGAATTCGGCAAAACAGCCATATCTCTGTGCTACAATCTTATGCCCCAGCTCGTGAAAAAGGAATCCTATCCCCACAGTCAGCGAAGCTATGACAAATTTGGAATAAAAATCTGCTACTGAATTGCTGAGAATGATTCCAAAAGCTATTGAGACTGCAACCCATGCCTTGAGAATGTCCCTAAGCTCAAATTCGGAAGTGCTAATACCGCCTATTCTTATTTGATTAATAGGATGCATTTTACTCAGATATCAACAAAAAGCCTGTGTTTCTCTTTGCCTTGCAGCTCCTGCGATATTCTTCTCTGCACCGCTTTCTCCGGGTCCGGCAGCAGCTTAACCCGGTTCTTCAAGTCAGCAAAGCTCTCGAACGGCTTTTCATCCCTTGATTCCAGTATCTGCCACATGTGCTTCTTTCCGAGACCCGGCAAAAGCTCCAGCTGGTGCATCCTTGTGCTTAGCGGCTGGGCTTTGTTGAAAAAATCTATGAATTTCTTTTCGTCTTTCGTTATGATATCCTTTATCACGTACTCAAGCTCCGACTTGGCAGTTGCGGTCAGCTTATCCACACTGATTTTGCCGATTATGTGATGTATCTTGTCCCTTTTCCCGTCTCCAATGTAAACGTTTTCAAACGGAGTAAGGTGAATTCCCTTCTTTGGCACCAGCTCCAAAAGTATGAAGCGCTCTTTTCCCAGAGCCTGCGCTATCGGTGTCTTCATGTACATCGGCCTTTCATCGTAAGGGTAGCCGTTTGGCAGGAAATCCAGCACGATTGCCACTTCTTCCTTTACTCTTTCTGATTCCATAATTATAACCTCATTGAGCTTGTAAAGCTGTGCAATTCTCGTTTGAAGCTGCCCGAGATATTAAACCTTTTCATTGAGTCTGCCTTTTCGTCCATTATTTTTAGCAGTTTTGCCTTTTCTCCGATTATCTGGAAAATTTTTTTGTTGATTCTTGCCTTTACCGGCTTGTTTTTCTTCAGCTGGCTGAAAATCAGTTTTTCGCCCGAGTGCCAGTGCTCAAGATAAATCAGCAGTGCAAATACCCTTGCAGTCCAATGTGAAAATACCGGGTCCTGAAGCAGATTTATTCCCACCATTTTTGACGGCGGAATCTTCGCTTCAAGATGCTCCATCAGGATTGTCTCCTTCCTCAGTATCATGTCCAAACTTTTAAACTCCGATTTTTCCCTGCCGGCTATTACTTTCTCTTTTTTTGAATATTCACGAAGCAATTTTTTGTCGGCAATGACTGCCTGCCCAATCAGCCTGTAAGCCGAGTATTCAAGCCTCTGCAGCTCATCTTTTGCAAGGCCATCCTGTTTTTTTGATATCGGCGAGCTGTCTTTTATTTTTACCCTTGAAAGCTTAAGCTCCTGCAAAAATGTTGTTTCAAGAAAATAATTTATGTCCCTCAGCTTCGAAATTATTTTCCTTGCTGAATCCAGACGTTTTCCCAATGACTTTAAATCTTTTTTTTGGAATTTTTTTCTGTTGATTGAAAATGTTGTTGAAATAAGTTTGTGCAATTCGTTCATCAAAATATTTTTCTTTTTTTCAACTGAAATATCTTTTTTTAAGAGCAAATTGTCAACATTTGTTATTTTTGAATAATTTCGGCTGCTGA
>DATDYS010000072.1:0-4096 GCA_035288925.1 Candidatus Nanoarchaeia archaeon | reverse complement strand
TAAAGGAACTCCGTCCTTGACAATTATCAAAGGCCTTCTCGACCTTCCTTTTGACGACTCAAGCTGGACTTCATTGGACTGCTCTTTATAGTAAACATTAAGCTTTTCCGAAACTGATCCTCTTCGCCTTTCTTCCCTTATTTTCTGCACAAATTCTATGGGGTTGTCAACAGTTCCAACGAATTTGCTGTTCAGGTATACTTCTGCCATTTTTGTTTTTTTAATTTATTTTTTTGTTTTAATTTTTTAACGTTTATCTGATAATTTTTATTTAGTTTTATTTTTTATTCCAACCAAATTATTTTTAATAATTTTTAATTTGTCAGTTTGGCTTATTATTTTTGTATTTTCTTTTTTTAATTTTATTTTTTTGTTGAAATCAATTATAAGATTATTTAATTACTTTAGCAGTTTTAAATTCATAGTCTTCAAAGTTTTCAAAATCTCGTCCTCGTTTGACTCGCCGGAAATTGTGCAAAGCAGTGCAAGATTTTTCCTCAACCCGATGTTGGTTCCTTCCGGAGTTTCTATCGGGCACAGCCTTCCTAAATGTGTTGAATGCAGTTCCCTTGCCTGAAAATTCTCCTGTGAAGCGCTTAATGGGCTGACTACCCTCTGCAAATGCGACAATGTTTCCAGGTAATTCAGCCTCTGGATTCGCTGGCTGATTCCCTTCCTGCCGCCAACCCATACTCCGGTTGCCATTGAAGAATAAATTCTCTGAGTCAGCAGCTTATCCCTAATAATAACTTTTATCGAAGGGAATTTTCCCCTCTTGACAATTCGCTGGAAATTATAAAGCAAGTCGCCAATCAAAACTTTCAAATTTAATCTTATCAAATCAGCAAGCAGGTCGCCGCTCATTTTTAATCTCTTGTTCATGTAATGGTCCTTGTCGTCCGCATCCAGCTCGCCGATTGACGCCCGTATGTATTTCTTTAGCATCTTGCAAAGATTGTAAGCCTTGGTGATTCTGTCTTCCTGCTTGATTCCAAGATGAGGAAGCAAATATTTATCGAGAATTTCTTTCATTCTCTCAATTCTTATTTCCTTTGACTGCGTGATTCCAATTTTCTTTGCGATGTAATCGAGCGCCTCTTCCTCGTTCTTTATGCTCACAAACTCAAGCAGATTAATTATGACTTCATCAAACTGCCTTTCCGATGAAATTATTTTTGTGATTTCCTCATCTTTCAATAACCCCAGCGCTTTTATCGCAACGATTATTGGGATTCTCTTGACCCTCGTAAAAGTAAGATAAAAAAGCCCATCCTTCATCTTTTCAACCGTATGGGGTATCTTGAAAGAGCCGAATTCTGAAAATAATTTTCCCACGACCTCGCTCGGGCCCGTCGCGTCTTTTTCTATCAAAAATCTGTTCGCTGCAAGGTCTTCAATCGTGATAAGAACTTTTTCCGTTCCGTTGATTATGAAATATCCTCCTGGCTCGTCTGGGTCTTCTCCTTTCGCAATCAGCTCATCCCGGTTTAATTTGTGAAGATGGCAGTATTTGCTTTTCAGCATAATCGGCAGGTTTCCAATCTGCGTGTCAAAAGATTCTCTTTGGACGCCGTTAATGTGCGCGCTCACTGTTATCCAAGTCGGAGCAGAATAAGTTATTTTTCGAAGCCTTGCTTCCATCGGGTAAATGTTTCGGGAAGAGCCGTCAGCTTCAATCATCTTTGGCTTTTCAACCCAGATTTTATCGAGCCTGATCTTGAACTCATCGATGTTGTGCGGGATGATTGTCGGAATAATCTCCCGGTTTTCCTCGATAATTGTGTTAAGCTCTTTCTCGATGAAATTGTTAAAGGAAGCTATATCCGAGTCTACGAAGCTCTGCTCTTCAAAATATTTTTGTATGAGTGTCTTGCCGTATTTATACATCAGCTACCACCCTGTAAAAATGAGATTCTCCGGCTGTCGCGCTTTTTCTTATGATTTTGATGATATCGCCCGGCTTTGGCTCCAGCTCTTTTATAGCGGAGTCTGTCTTGAGTATCTTGGGCATCTCTTTAGAAGTTACTCGGTACTTTTCAAAAAGCTGCGCCTTGTCCTTTTCGCTAATCTTAACGTGCTTCGGAGTCAGTATGTGCTTATCAACTTTGAATTTTGGCTTTTTCATGTCGTAATCTTTTCTTACATCCTGTTTTTGGGGAATAGTGGGCCGGACGAGATTCGGACTCGCGACCACCTGATTAAAAGTTTCACCCGACCTTGCGTTCATCTGCCAAAGTCAGCAGGTGCTCTATTGCCCAAATTGCGGTACATGCCTGCGGTTCGCAGGCTCGCTCTTGGCGCAATTACCAGGCTGAGCTACCGGCCCATTAACATAAAATACGCCCTGGTCGGGACTTTCATCGAACTTTTGATTTTCAAAAGGTTGTTTTGAACCCGAGTCGGAGCCGTGACAAGGCTCCATGATGGATCCTGCAGCGATATACTTGTTTTTTTATGCCTTCTGCGCTGTGCCAGGCTACACTACCAGGGCAGGTATACGCGCACAAGAGCTCGTTCGCCCTCATTCGCATTCAAAAGGCATAGCAATCCCTCTCTGGCGTAATAAAACTAAACAATCATAGTCTTTTGCCTAAAGAAGGATTATTAATCATCATCCCTGGGATTACTCGGTTATTTATAAAGGTTGCGGAAATTAGAACTGCACGTAAGAAATATCATTTTCCTGGATTTAAGGGTATATAAATCTGCCGATTATTGAAATATTGAGCTGATTTTGTAAAATATTTGCCCTAACTAAAAAAATTGAAAACCGGCTTCGAAATGTTTTCATTTTGGCCAATTTTATTTTATTGTGGTTTTATGTTATTAGATTTGGATAGGATATTTTACTGACAGGTGTTTATTTTCAACAAAATTTCTCCACAACCTTTAAATATAAAATAAAAATCCTTAAAGCTATGAAGAGAAGTTCACGACGCTGGAAGAAAAAGCAGCAGATGCGCTGGAAATGGCAGCGAAAGCGAATCAAGAAGGAGAGAAGGCTTAGAAAACAGCACAGGGCCAGTTAATCGCGGTAATTGCTTTATGTATTTCTAAATAGAAAATTATATATACAAACTGACTTTCGTATTATTTGGGGTGAACCAAAATTTCAATGATGGATGATATTTCAAAGACTGACCCTGAAATCTACGCTTCGATAAAAAAAGAGCTGGAAAGGCAGCAGCTTGGATTAGAAATGATTCCTTCTGAGAACGATGTAAGCAAAGCTGTTTTGCAGGCGATGGGCTCGATACTGACAAACAAATATTCTGAAGGCTACCCGAAAAAAAGGTATTACGGCGGAAACCAGTTTGTTGATGAAGTTGAATTACTCGCAATTGAAAGGGTAAAGAAAGTTTTTAATGTTATTCATGCCAATGTCCAGCCGTATTCAGGCTCGCCGGCTAATTTTGCAGTTTACATGGCAGTGATGCAGCGCGATGACGTGGTTATGGGATTAAATCTTTCCGACGGCGGGCACTTGACGCACGGATTCAAAGCATCATCCACGGGACAATTGTTTAAATCAGTTCCTTATCACGTAAAAGCAGACGGCTATATTGATTTGGAAGAAGTTGAAAGGCTGGCTTTGGAACATAAGCCCAAATTAATGTGGGTCGGCTACACGGCTTACACAAGGGAATTCCCATTCGAAGAAATTTCAAAAATCGCAGATAAAGTTGGAGCATATTTAGCGGCAGATATTGCGCACATTTCCGGACTGGTGGCAGCCGGAGTCCATAAAAGCCCCTCCCCTTACGTTCACATCATAACAACAACAACCCACAAGACTTTCCGCGGCCCGCGCGGCGGAATTATAATGGTCACTCAAAAAGGCCTTGACAAAGACCCTGATCTGCCAAGTAAAATAGACAAGGCAGTTTTCCCTGGATTGCAGGGAGGACCTCATGACCATACGACAGCGGCAATCGCAGTCGCCTTGAAGGAAATGATGCAACCGGAATTCAAAACTTATTGCCAGCAGATTGTAAAAAATTCACGCGCGCTGGCAAAATCGCTGATGGCCAATGGAATGGAGGTTGTAACCGGCGGCTCGGATAATCATATGGTTCTGGTTAGCCTGACTAAATTC
>DATDYS010000071.1:0-18994 GCA_035288925.1 Candidatus Nanoarchaeia archaeon | reverse complement strand
GTTTGCGAGAAATCTATGAAAACCGGAGTTTCATTGTGATTCAGTATGTTGAACGCCGACAAATCTGCATGCACCAGCCCGGCCTTGTGCAGCTTTTTCATATTATTGACTATTGCATCAAAAAATTTCTTTGGATTGTTTGGGATGTCATCCTTCAGTTTAGGCGCAATTATTCCGTGATCGCCGATAAACTCAAGCACAAGAACGTTGTTGGAAAAAGCCGAAGGAGTCGGGACGTTTACATTTGCCTCCCGCGCCTTCATCAAATTCCTGAATTCCCTCTGCACCCATGCAAAGATTACATTTCGCTTGCCTCCTTTCAGGTTCGGATATCGCGGATCGTCCTTGATGTAGTCGCTCATCCTGTTAAAATCGCATGTTTCAAGGCGGTAAATCTTAACCATTATTCTTGTTCCGTCTTTTTTCAATGCAGAAAAAACATTGCTTTCCTTGCCGATTGAAATCGGGCTTTCCAGCCCCTCAAAATGCCCCTGTGAAATCAATTTGTAGACCGTCCTCTGCGTGAACTGGTCAAATACATCCCCCCAGGTCTTGAAATCTTCTTTTGGCTTTGATTTTTGCGACATTATTGCTGTAAAATTGAAGTTTGTATTTAATATTATCTTAACATCCTTACACCACTTTAAAATAGTAAAAGAACCGAAAGATTTATATATATGTTCTATTATATAGTAGTAACATTAACGTTGGGGAACGTTTTTCGTTATAGTTTTTGAGGAGAAATCGCTATCACCTCTTTTTCCTCAGCAGGGCTTCGCAAGGAGCTTTGCTGGGGTTTTATTTTTAATGAAACTTTAATTGTCATAAAAGAGGGGATATTTTTTCCATACTGAAAATAAATAACCTATTATATATTATCTAACAAAGATTTATATAGATAGGTGTAATTCATGACATAAAGCCCGGCGCGAGAGTACCAAATGGAGCCGACGGTAAAACCAAGCTATGAGCTTTGGGGTTAGTGTTACGGGCTACAAATTTTATTTGTAATAATCAAAAAGCATCAGAACAAGGTTATCATCACTGTCATTCACCATTATTTGTTGGAATTGATTTACAATAGTGCGAATAGATAACTGACATAACTTGTTCTTAACGCTAAAAATATAATAAAACTGAGGAAGCTATATTATGTTCATCAATCACGTTAACACGTTATTTTACTTGATGGAGTAGTTGTATAGCTTCTTCTAAAAAATGCAGAGCTGTTGGCAAATTCGTGGGATTGAACAACGTGAAATTCCACTTGATTAAGGACTTAAAAACCGTGAGTTTTTAAGTTCCCGAAAATCCAAAAGATTTTCGATACGTCAACTGACTTTGCGGTTGGAGGCAGATTAAAATGGGTAAAATAAGCCAGGTATCATCCAAATATATTGTTCACGCCAACATAGAAATAGAAGGCGTAGTGGACAGGCCGGATGTTATTGGAGCAATTTTTGGGCAAACCGAAGGTTTGCTGGGAGCTGATTTAGAGCTAAGGGAGCTTCAGAAATCCGGAAGGATTGGGAGAATAGAAGTCAACACAGAAACAAGAACCGGAAAGACAAAAGGAACAATCATTATTCCATCTTCTTTAGACAAAGCGGAAACTTCAATCGTAGGCGCAGCTTTGGAAATTATCCAGAGAATTGGTCCGTGCAACGCAAAAATAGAAGTAACAAACATAGAAGATGTCAGAATCAGCAAGAGGAGCATGGTTATTGAGAGGGCAAAAGAATTGCTCAAGAAAATGATGGAAAACACCATGCCTGACTCCCAGGAATTGGCTGACGAAGTCACTTCATCCGTCAGGGTAATGGAAATAGTCGAATACGGCAAGGACAGGCTGCCGGCAGGCCCTGCAATCAATGAAAGCGACGAAATACTCGTTGTTGAAGGCAGAGCAGACGTTTTAAATTTGCTGAAGCACGGTTTCAAGAACGCAATCGCAATAAATGGAACTTCAGTTCCCGAATCGATAATCGAACTTTGCTCAAAGAAGGTTGTAACGGTTTTCGTTGATGGCGATAGGGGAGGCAATTTGATTATCAAAGAGCTGACTCAGGTTGCTGACATTGATTTCGTGACAAAAGCTCCTGACGGAAAAGAGGTTGAGGAAATCACAAAAAAGGAAATTCACAAGGCAATAAGAAGCAGAATCTCGGGAGAGCAGGCTAAATTGGAGCTTTCCAGAGAGCCGGATAGGACTGCAATGGAGCTTGTCAAAAGGCAGCCATACAGCCAACAGCAGCAGCACCATCCGCCGCAGCAATTTCAAAGGCCAATGCAGCAGCAGCGCCCTTATTCACAAGCGACTGCCCCAGCTATAAGAAGGCCCCAAATTTCTCCGGACGAGAAAAATGCGTTCAAAAAAATGCTTGAGGACCTAATCGGCACGCGCGGAGCGGAAATTCTTGACAACAAGCTGGCAGTGCTTGGAAAAGTGCCAATAAGCGAAATTCACACGGCGCTTAAAAGCATAACCAACGCCCATGCTGTGGTTTTCGACGGAAGCATTGAAAGGGAAATTGTCAAGGCAGCCGAAGAATCCAACGTCAGGTTTTTGATAGGCATGGACTCAAAAGTAAGGCCGAACGAGACAAGAGTAACTTTGCTGACAGTGGCTGAATTGTAAAATTAATTTTTATTTCTTATTTTTTTCTATTTTTATTTCTAGCACGATTTTGTTAAACAGCTTAGGGTAGGTGGAGGATAGATAATCATGCATTAAGTGCAACAGGTACTTGCATGCGGAATGTAATGGAGCATGCTCACAATTGTCACAAATTCCCTCCCTTAAGAAAATTAGTCAATAAAAAATACATAAAATTAAACCAAGCTCTTTGAAAGTGTTTTGCTGCATTCTTCAGCTAAATTCAAAGCGCAATAATTAGTTTTAATCGCATCAGCCGTCTGAACGCCGCCAAACTTAATCTGATTATTAATCAAAAAAGTGGGAAAAGCCCGAAGATTAAGCTCTGAAGTTATGCTGTCGCCTTGCACATGTTTCTCAAACTGCGCGCTTTTGAACGTGTTCAAAAATTCCTGCAGGTTCTTCTCCGCTTTTGCACTCGCGGCGTCGTTTGGTTTTACAAACAAATCAAGACTGTTCGGAATATTTTCGCGCCTGAAATAAAATGTAGCCCCTGCTGCATCCTCTTTCAGAATATACATATCGGTCTTCCTGACAAAAATTTGCTTAAACTGTTCGAAAGAAGAGCTGTTAGTTATTTTCTCCTCCAAAATATAAGCAGGAAGCACATTTATCCCGTATTTATCAGCCAGCAATCTTCCCTCATCAGTATCGTAATTGACCTCCTTCAAATCAAGAGCTCCAAACCAGCTTTCCAGCAGGGACAAAATCCTCTGGGTGTCGCAGTTAAAGCATTCCTTTCCGCCGTTTAATACTATGATTTTGGTCTTTGAAACTTCCGGAATTTGGCATTTCGCGTTTTTTGTTCCCGGGTTAAGGCATACAGAATTAACATGGCCTTTAATGCAATCGGCATCAAAACTGCATAAGGCAGCAGGCTCAATTTGGGATTTGTCCGGCGTGCCGGAATTCATCAGGGAATAGGCAAAAAAAACCACAAGCGCAAGCACGACAAAAACAATAGAGTACATAAAAATCTTGCTTTCTTTTTTGTTTTCCTTAGAATCATCGTCCTCAAAATATGTTTCTTTTTTTGTTTTTTCTTTTTTTATTTCTGCCTTTTCTTCATGTGCCGGGCTTAATTTGTTGCCATCCTCAAAATAATTATCATTTTCACTCTTATCATCGCCTGCATCACTTGATTCTTTTGCTTCCTGGGCTGTTTCTGTGCCATTTGAACTCTCATCATTCCCATTATGATTATTAATTTCATTCAGTTTCTGCTCTACCCTTTCCTTCCCTTTCTCATATTCATCCTTGCTGATTACCTCTGCATCAAAGCTTTCTTTCAGGAAATCGAGCTCCTGCTGGAGTTTTTCCCTGCCATTTTTGTCATCCATACGAATTAAGGCAGCATAAAGCTAATAAATAAATCTTTCTAATAAAAAGCGCAAAATTTGTTACTAACAAGTTTCACTAAAAGCATTTATGTGCTGGGATAAATATTCAATAAAACTTAAAATAATCATTAACGGGAGCTTCCTTTAGGTGTATTCAGGATAAAGGATACCTGCTTGTGAATCGTGCACTAACTTATTTAACCTAAACGTGCATAAAAGATATGCGGGGCACCCATTTTAGTGGCAGATAATGGGTCGCTCGTTGATGAAGGTTAAAATAATTAAAAATTGCAAAGAAGAGGGAATATGTACGACATAGTGATAGGCAGAAGCGAAGCAGACAAGGAAAAGTACGGAACAACCGGCTCCATATTTCTGGGCAAGCACTATGTCAAGATGGGCCAGACAACTTCGCTGTCAAACAAAGTTTATCTTGATGTTGCAAAATCCCACGTTGTTTTTGTCGTCGGCAAAAGAGGATCAGGAAAGTCATATAGCATGGGCGTAATCGCCGAAGGAATTTACGACTTGCCAGATGAAATAAAAAACAACCTTGCAGTTGTGATGCTCGACACAATGGGAATTTACTGGACCATGAAATACCCTAACCACAAGGAAAAAGAATTGCTGGACGAATGGGGCATCGAAAGCAAAGGGCTGAACGTCCACATTTTTACTCCCGTTGGCCATTATCAAGAATACAAGGACAAGGGCATTCCGACAGATTTTCCATTCTCAATAAAAACCAGCGAGATAAGCGCGGATGAATGGTGCATGATTTTTAACGTTTCAATAACAGAGCCGATAGGAATCCTGGTTGAAAGAATAATTAACAATATGAAAGAGGAAAATTTAGATTTTGACATCAATGACATTGTAAAAGCCGTTGAGTCAGATGACAGGTCAGACACTGCAACTAAAGATGCAGTTGAAAATAGGTTTCTCGTGGCGGAAAAATGGGGATTGTTCAGCAAAGAGGGCACTTTAATAGAAGATATTGTAATGCCCGGCCAGATTTCAATTCTTGATGTCAGCGCTTACACAACAACTTCCGGCGCAGAAAACCTACGCGCTTTGGTGATAGGATTAGTGGCGCAGAAATTATTTGAGCAGCGGATGACTGCAAGAAAAGCTGAGGAGCAGCAGGCAATATCCGAAGAGATTCATTTTTTTGAGGAGGAGAAAGAGGCAAAAAAAGAGCCTATAGTTTGGCTGGTTATCGACGAAGCGCACGAATTTTTGCCAAACAAGGGAAAGACGCCAGCAACAGCGCCCCTTGTTACTGTTTTAAGGGAGGGCAGGCAGCCCGGAATTTCGCTTGTCTTGGCATCGCAGCAGCCCGGAAAAATCCATACCGATGTTTTCACACAAGCTGATGTTGTAATTGCCCATCGAATAACTGCAAACATCGACGTGCAGGCTCTGGGAAGCATAATGCAGAGCTATATGCGAGAAGGCCTGGATAAGCAGCTTAATTTATTGCCTCCGGAAGAAGGCGCTGCAATTGTTTTTGATGATATAAATGAGAAATTGTATCCTATTCGAGTCCGCCCGAGATACACATGGCACGGCGGAAGTGCTCCAAATGCGCTGCCGAAATTAAAGAAGATTTTTGAATTCTAGAGATTCCTAAAAAATTCCAATTTGTTTAAATGCAGAATTATCAAAACCAGCACAACTGAAACCAGCGTTATAAAATAATAACCCAGCCCTAATCCCAGTCCGACTCCGGCAACCGCCCATATTGACGCCGCTGTTGTCAGGCCGTGAACTTCTATTTTTGACTTGAATATTGTTCCGGCGCCGAGAAATCCTACTCCTGTTGCAACGCCTGCAATTATTTTATCAATTCCGTCCGGAGTGTTTTCCAATGCCAACAGTATAAACAAAGCCGAGCCAAGTGAAACCAGCATGTGCGTTCTTACTCCAGCCGGCTTGTGAACTATTTCCCTCTCTATCCCAATCAAGCCGCCAAAAACTGCTGCAAGAATCAGCCGCAAAAGTATTTCATTATATTCTATCATCTTGATTTTTTTCTGTCCATCTTAAGCGGCCAGTCGCTTGGCGCATAAGTCATCGAAATTGCAGAAGCCACGAACATCAGCGTAAAGAACAGCACAAATGTGAACCCCCAGTTCTTTGAAGCCGGAAGTATGTAAAAAGCGGAAATTATGAAGCCCACCATGCTCGTCAGCATAAACCCGCCAGACAAGGGCGCTATATTGAATTCTACCATGCTATCAACCTCTTTTTTAAATCAAATAACCTACATTTCCTTGGTCGTCAATGTATATCTTCCTGTTTTTCTGCTCATCCCTTACATAAGTCACTTTTGCAACAGCCGGAGTCACTTCATCATCCATCCAGTAGACATATCCCTGGCTGTCAATGTAATAATTTCCGGGCGCCAAAACCTGCAATGAGTTCACATTTTGGTATTCCCTAACATTAGTCTGGGTTGCCGCATCGGCATTATAAGAAGTGCTTGTCACGAATCCCGTTAGATTGTTTTGCCCGCTCATTAGCCCTATAAGAGAAATAAAGGTTACCAAAGCCACAGCAACAAGCGCAGACTTGAAATGGTCTTTTTCCTTGTGCTTGTGATTATGATGCTCGATATTAGGATAAGTATTATGTTGATTATTTGGCTGCTCCTGCGAATGATAATGTTTGTGTTCCATATTAATACTCTTTTCCTTGATTTTATGATTTTATCTATATAAATTTAACTATTATATTATCCTCTCATCATAAACTTCTCAACTTGAGATTTAGCTTTTTCCCTTCTTGCCTGATGCTCTTTCAGGTATTTGTTAATTGTGTCGGCAGTGAATTTCTTCAGCTCACCAGTCAGCATTTTCCCGCTTTTGTAATCATCATAAATCTGCTTTAATTTTTTGGAATCTTCAAGGAAATAAGTCAAATACTGGTAAGAAACGTCAACATCCGGATTGCCACCTTCTTTTCTATGCTGCTCCACAGTTTCTTTTCCGCCTGAAAAAGCGTATTTCATAATTTTCTTATTGACAACATCGGGCTTGTCTGAAACAAATATGGTAGTTGATTCGACTGAAGATGACATTTTGCCTTCCTTGTGCATTCCCTGCAGTCCTGGCAAGAATCTGCACAATACAGTTGCAACCTTGGGATAGTTCAATTTAGGCGCAACGTCATTTGTCAAAAAGAAATGCGGCTGCTGATCAATAGCGCACGGTATCAGGCAGTGCGTGGGCTTTCCTTCGAGTATTGAAGGCAAAAAAGCAGGAACTGTCTGCATTGAAGTGTAAAATATCTCCCCGATATTGTTGGAATCTGTGAATCCAAAAGTGGATTTTGCAGTGGAATATGTGATTTTCTTGGCAACCCTGCACGCATGCTTGTACATCACGTTTGCATATTCAGTATCCAAAAATATTTTGGTTTTCTTGGGATCAAATCCTACTGCGATTATATCCAGAATATTCTCGTGTGCCCATTTCTTCGTATCTTCAAGCGTTAAATTATCATTGAACAGAAATTTTTCTTCATCCGGAATCTGGAACAACAAGTTTACTCCAAATTTGTCCTGCAGCCACTTGCAGAAAATCCAGGGAACAAGATGGCCCAGATGAACCGGGCCGGACGGAGCCCTGCCGGTATAAAGGTAAAATTTGTGCTTCTTTTCAACTTCATCAAGAATCGTGTCAAAATAAGTGTGCGCAAAGAAAATCTTTCTTTTCAGGAAATAATGAAGCTCGCCGGTATGCTTCTCAATTCTTTTAAGTACCTTATCATCAAGCGGCTTTACTCCAAATTCAGTTATCAGCTTGTCGTAATCAATCTCCCCGCTCACTTCCCAGGGGGTAACTGTAAAATCTTTTGCCATTTTGAAAACATTTCCTTAGTAATTATATAAATCTTATTGTTAAGGGAGGGTTATAAGCAAAACACCGATAAACATCACAGCGCTTCCAATTACAGCTTGTTTTATACTTTTCTCCTTAAACAAAAATATCCCTATTAGAACGGCAAATAAAATGCTCGTTCTCTTTAATGAAATTATGTAAGGCACAATCGAATATTTATACGCCACGCCTATCAAAATCTCAGAGGCTGCTGTGGAAAACCCTGCCAAGGCAAAATAATTCAGATTTTTCCTTAACGCTGTGATGTTGGATTTGATATTCTTAAAAAATACAATAAACAATAATATTGAGTAAATCAGATAAAACATGAACATATAGTACGCGGGATTCGATAAGTTTACCCCTATCTTACCAAGATTGGCGCATAAGCTGTAAAGAAATGCAACGATGACCATATAGAAAATTCCCTTATTTCTGAATATAGACTTGACCGGCTCCAAATATCCCTGTTTTGATTCGTGAAGGTTAAGAATGTAGGAGCCTAAAACAACAAGCAGAACTCCAAGCAATCCTGCCAAAGTAGGGAATTCATTTAACATCAAATAGGAGGTTAATAACAAAAAAACCGGCGTAAAGCTCAGCATAGGTATCGATACTGATAAATTTGACACTTCCAGGGATTTTATCATCAACATCTGAGCAACAAAAAATATTATTATATTGATAAAAATAACTGCATAAAACATTGGAGTGGCCCTGGGCATGCCAAAAAAAATAAATCCCAGCACAAGAAACGGCACGGTGGTTATATTCAGCAGCACTATCTTGGTATAAATATCGATGCCGTTTAATTTTTTCAGCACAGCATAGAATATGGAATCAAAAAATCCTGCAACTAAAGGTAAAATAGCGCCTATCATTTTGCTTTCAAGCTTCCCAATATTTCCTTAATAGCTGCGATCCTGTCCTTCTGCCCGAAAATCGCGTTTCCCGCGACAAAAACATTCGCGCCTTCGTCATAAGCAGTTCGGACCGTCATTGGGTTAATTCCGCCGTCAACCTCAATATCCAGTTTAGGCTTGAACTTTCTTAATTCACGTACTTTGGGCATTGTTTCTGCCATAAATTTCTGCCCCGCCCAGCCAGGCTCGACCGTCATTATCAAGACCATGTCAACCATATCAAGATATTTTTTTATATTTTCCAATGGTGTTTTTGGCTTGATGGAAATTGCCGCCTTAGCCTTGTTCATTTTTATAAAATTAATTTGTTTTTCAGGATTCTTGCACGCCTCTTCATGAACGGTGATTGAAGAAGCACCAGCATCAATAAAACCCTTGATGTAAGAATCACTCGGCTCATGCACCATCAGGTGAACATCCAAGGGGACTTTCGTTTTTATTTTTTTGACAAAATTAGAATCAACAGTTGTTGGTGGAACAAAAATGCCGTCCATTATATCAACATGAATCAAGTCGGAATATTTCTCAACCTCTTTTATTTCATCATTTATTTTTGAGAAATCTGCAGACAAGATTGAAGGCGCTAGTTTTATCCTTTGCATTTTACTTTCGGAATAGTTCATTCACTATTTTTAAACCTACCTCCCTTTTTCTTGGAAAAGCAGCGACATTAATCTTCAGGTGAAAGCATTTGCCGGAATCTGTTAATTCGAGCTTATTATTATTCATCCACTCTTCTTTATCAAACCTGATAAAAAAATCAAGGTTATCATCAAGGCGCGATTCAATCTGTTTCAGAATTAACTCTTTTTGTTTTTTATCCAAATTGCTCAAAATAAAATCAAGAAATTGGTTGATTAAATTTGTTTTTGTCAAAACAGCCTCAAAAATAGTGATGGTTGATTCATTAAACCCCTGTGCTGTGGCCTTCTTTAATTCAACTTTGTTCTCTTTAAGACTAAATGGAAAAAATTTCAAAAAAGATTCTAAAATAATTCCACTATTCTCATTTTCGTAAGAAAAAACATTCAGTCTTATTGAGTGGGCATATTTCATTTAATTCAATGCAGTTTCTCAAGAATGCTCATGATGTTCCATATCTGCGTTCTGGTATAGGACTGAAGATTGGTGTCATTCGCAATCTCCCCAAGCGTATTAAGCGCCTTGTTGACCTTGATTGAAAGCTCAGTTTCGTTTTTCAAAGTGCTGATTATGGCCTGTATGTGTGTTCTTACATTCCTTGGGACAGTCCCATCATCCTGTATCTCATTAAGGCTGATTACAATCGTGTCTACTTCGCTTATTTGTTCCGCCATGTTATTCATGCTTAATCTTCCTTTTTTATTTTCTTCAGAATTTCAGATTGTAATTTTGAAGCCTTCTCGCGAACCTGGGTTTCCTGCTTTTCCATGGTCTTAAGCCTGAGCTCGAGCACTTCCTTCTTTGAGCTCAAATCGGCCTGAAGCTCTTTTTTGTCAGTCTCAACCATTATGTTGCCCACAATCTTGTAGGCCTTTTCCGTGTTTTCAAGCTCGCTCAGGGCAGACTCGACTTCAACGAGCTGCATCTGGAACTGCTGCTTCTGCCCTAGAAAACCCTGCAGGCTCTGCTCAAACATCTGCAGCTGGCTTATCTTCTGCTCAGTCTCTTGTGATACGTCCATTTTAACGGGATTTTATTTTAGTTGTAACGCTTCTTGGCTTGAAAAGTATCTTGCTCCCGCAGTACGGGCACCTGATCCTTTTCCTTAGATAGTCAGTAGCAACTTTCTTATTGCATTCAAAACATTTGTATTCTGCCATTTTATTCTTCCTCTTTGGATTCTTCCTGAACTTCCATTTCTTCCTGCACAACGATGGGCTCTTCAGCCATCTCCTTGATTTCCTTCGGGATTATAGTCCTTGTTACAGAATAAGCCTTTCCGGTGAACTTTGCGTCGCATTTCCTGCACGCCCATATTCCCATCGAAAGCCTTTTTACAGCAATCTTGTTGCAGTACGGGCACTTGTGGAACTTTCTCTGCTCAGTCTCAACTTTGGAGAACTTTAGCTTAGTCTTTCTACCATACCTTGCGCCGAATCTTTTTGCAGATCCTAATCCTTCACGTTTTTCTTCTGATTTCATTTTCAAAAATTTTTATTATTTTTTATAATTTTTTCGCTGATGATTATTAGCTGTGAAAACTTAAACTTTGCAACTCCTTAAATGGGGCTGCCCGGATTTTCTGCAGTTGCCCTCTCAGGCACCTAGTTCGAACCGGGGTCTTTCGCTGTTTTACAGTGCCAGATACGGCGTTTGTCCCAAAGCGAAAAGGATACCAAGCTACCCCACAGCTTCATGCAGTGTAAGCAAATTAATTGCAAATCACAAGACCCATGCTTGGGTAGTCGCCTAAGCCCCACCTTTAGGATAAAGAAGCTATTTTTAAATGTATCGTTACAAGCTTTTAATTTTTTTTATTTAAAAATATATATAAATAGAACGGATTAATTAAGAATAATGATACTCACACACATCCAAGCAAAAGAATTGTTGGAAGCCAGCAAAAAATCCCTGAAAGAAGCAGAAATCTCATTAGATTTAAGCAAAACATTGTCAAAAATTAAAATCCAAAATAATGAGTTCATTTTCCCGGACAACCAAAAATTAAATGAATCCCAACTAAAAAATCCTATAAAAGATGATAATGTCTGCTTTTTGATCAGAGATAATTCTTTAGTCAAGATTCAATTATTCTCAAATGAAACAAACAAATTCTACAAACTGGTTCCGACAAAAGACGCGCCTACAATTGAAATTTCCGGCATCAGGATGCATGCAACTAAAGACATGACTCCGATGGAAGACACAAAAAGAAAAATTGAGTCAATTGCTCCAATTCATGGGATTGTCTTGGACACGTGCATGGGGATGGGATACACTGCAATAGCATCATCAAAGCTGGCAGAGTTTGTAATTACATGCGAAAGGGATGAAAATGTTCTGGAAATCGCAAAATACAATCCTTGGTCGCAGGAATTATTCAACAATAAGAAAATAAGCGTGCTAAAAACAAACGTTTTTGACGAAATAAAAATTTTCAAAAGCCAGATGTTTGATGTTGTGATTCATGACCCTCCGAGATTGACTTTAGCGACAGAATTATACTCATTGGAATTCTACAAACAGGTTTTTAGGGTTCTAAAAAACAATGGAAAATTGTATCATTACACCGGAAGCCCAGGAAGCAAATTCAGGCACGTTAATCTAGTCAGAAATGTAAGCAAAAGGTTAAAGCAGGCTGGGTTCAGGAACATTGAGAAAGTGCATTATGGATTAAAAGCAATAAAATAACAATTTTTAAATAGGATATGTTAAACTGGTTCTAATATGGCTATTGTAGATTATTGGATTCTGGTTAGGGAATTTATCTGGGACAAACAATATCTTAATCTTCTTATGTCAACTATGGTGCTTTTCCTTGCGAGCTGGCTTTCTTGGTATATTTATTACAAACAGCTTGCCAGGAGGGATTTGTTCGAAATTCCAAAATTAAACATGCAGACAAAATTTGTAAACTTCCTTGACAGGGCAATTTATTTCCTGAAATACTTGTTGATCTTCCCGGTTTATTCATTTATCTGGTTCTTAATATTCTCCTTCCTTCTGTTTGTCCTCTCAAAGTCAAGGTCCATCGAAGAAATCCTGTTTTTGGGTATAATCGTAGTAGCAGCCACGAGGATGGGCGCTTATATAAGCGAAAAATTGGCTGAGGATATGGCAAAGCTGCTGCCATTAACTTTGATAGCAATTTTCCTTATGGACCCAAAAGCAGTAACTCTGGACACATTCATATCTTCATTTAACAGTATACTTCTGCAATTGCCC
This sequence comes from Candidatus Nanoarchaeia archaeon, assembly GCA_035288925.1. GTDB lineage: Archaea > Nanobdellota > Nanobdellia > Woesearchaeales > GW2011-AR4. The sequence goes on along the minus strand of DATDYS010000071.1, from coordinate 6,324 downwards.
AAAGTTGCAAAATACCTCCTTTTCATAATTGTTGTTGAATGGCTGTTAAGAGTATTCCACTGGACTTTCACATCAATAAAAAAGCCAAAGAGCCAATAGCCGTAAATATTTATAAAGAAGGTAGGTTTCTATACTACTATGTCACTGACAGAAGCGCAGAGATTTCACTTAAAGAAATTCGTAAAGGAACTTGAAAATTTTAGAGGAAGGCATACAGAATTAGTTAGTGTTTACATTCCCCAGGATTACGATTTAAATAAAATAATAAATCATTTAGCACAGGAGCAGGGAACTGCATCCAACATTAAATCGTCCGCCACAAGAAAAAATGTTACAGACGCTTTGGAAAGGATGATTCAGCATCTCAAATTGTTCAAGCGAAACCCTCCAAACGGATTGTGTGTTTTCTCCGGCAATGTTGCCGAACGCGAGGGCCAGCACAATTTCAAAGTCTGGAGCATTGAGCCGCCGATTCCGCTGAAGACAAGAATTTACCGGTGCGACAAGGAATTCGTTTTGGATATTCTGAGAGACATGCTCGATGTTAAGGAAGTTTATGGGCTGGTCGTGATGGACAGGAGGGATGCAAACATTGCTTTGCTGAAAGGAAAAAGTATCATTCCTCTTGTTAAGACCCATTCTGAAGTTCCCGGAAAGTTTAAGGCAGGTGGTCAATCGGCTATGCGATTTAGCCGCATAATTGAAGGCGCTGCAAAAGACCATTACAAAAAAGTTGCCGAATATATGAAAGAAGCTTTCCTGAGCATGCCGGGGCTGAAAGGGATAATCGTCGGCGGCCCTGGCCCTACAAAGTATGACCTGGTCGAAGGCGGCTACATAACAAACGAAGTTAAGAAAAAAATAATCGCAATCAGGGATTTGGGCTACACAGGTGAATTCGGGCTGGAAGAGCTGCTTGAAAAATCCCAGGATGTCCTTGCCGCAGAAGATGTGATGGAAGAAAAGAAAATTGTCAACAAATTCCTGGAAATGCTTGCCACAAAGCAGAAAATGGTTGCGTACGGTGAAGCTGATGTCATGAGCAAGATAAAAATGGGCGTTGCTGACAAAGTCTTGCTTTCGGAAGATTTATCCGACGAAAAAATCGAGGAATTCGAAGCTGCTGCAAAAACATTCGGAACTGAAATAATAATAATTTCAACCCAGACAAGGGAAGGCGCACAGCTGCGCGACTTGGGAAAAGCTGCTGCGATTTTAAGGTATGAAGTGCATACGTAGAAATATTAATAAAGAAACTATTTAAGACAGATTATATGAGCATTTTCGACTTCTGGAAAAAAAGAAAAAGCAGAAAATTAAAACGACTAAGTGTAAATCAACAAATATTAAAACTAAGGCAGATATTAACAAACAAAGGGTTAATTAAAGCTAAATAGAATAAACCGCAACCTTTTTTAATAACCTAATCCTGATTTTTCTCATGAACATCGCAGAAATGGCTTACGTTGAGCTGTATCCGGGAAAGGGGATTGATTACAAGATTTCCATAAGATACTCAAGGCAGTTCAAGCCCTATAACGCGAATGTCAGAAGGCACGGAAATAGTTTAACATTTCATTTGAGCAGGGACTGGAAAAAGATAAGCAGCGAAATCCAGACCGGGCTGATACAGGAATTATTGACCAAAATACTGAAAGACAAGAAAAAAACAATGAACATGGAGTTATACTCTTTATTCATGAAAAATGTTCACATCGCCGCGCCAAAAACAAAAACAGAGCCGGCATTGGAAGCGTCGTTTAACAGAAACAATGATTCATTTTTCAACGGGATGATGGACATCGCAAACCTCCAATGGGGAACCAATTCAACAAGCAAATTGGGATGCTATGAATACGGCTCAGATACAATAACAATCAGCACGATTTTTCAATTCAGCGACCCGATTCTTCTTGATTATGTAATGTACCACGAAATGCTTCACAAAAAATTCAAGTTTGAAAGCAAAAACGGAAGAACTCTTCATCACTCGCCTGAATTTAAGAGAATGGAAGCGAAGTTTCCCAATCACGAATTGATGGAAAAAGAAATTTCTAAACTGGCAAGAAGGCACCGATTTAGCCTAAAGAGAGCTATTTTGTCTTTTTAAGTCAAAAAGTTTAAATAGAATAGTCCTGATTACAGATAAAGGCATTAAAATGACTGACAAACTGCTCCCATTGGCTGCAATGGAAAAGATTCTGAAGCAAGGCGGCGCAGAAAGGGTTTCTGACAAAGCCAAAGTAGCCTTGAAAAACGCAATCGAGGAGATTGCAAACGACATTTCCGTAAAGGCAATCCAGCTCGCGCACCACGCAGGCAGAAAAACAATCAAGCCGGAAGACATTAAGCTGGCTGTGAAGGAATAATTCTACTTAAATGGAGTTTGCTGGTGAAAGGCCGCAAGCCATCTACCATTGAATTTTATATACATAGAAGTTGCCAGCACTGAGAATCTTGATTTCTTGCTGTTATTCAGTGTGGTTCCAGAAGCTTTATAGATTAAAAAAGCAGTATGATTATTAAAAGATACAAAGCTTGGATTATGAATTTTAAAATTTAACAATTTCTGTGGATTTGAGGAAATGGCTTTTAATATCTTTTTCTTATTCACTATTCCAAGTGGCCCAACAGCAAAACTATTATTAGTCGTATGTTTTCTATAAAAATTAGCATCCTTGTTTATGTCAGCTTCCCAGAATTTCTTCTCCAAAGCAGTCAACGTTTTTTTTATATTGACCATAACATCAATGTAGATAAGAAACTTTAAATATTTTTTGTTTATCCGGTTAAATAAAATAATCGCAATCTTTATAAATCACTCAATTAAACCAAATCCGAAAACAAAAAAGTTAGGGTGATACTCAATGGCAGATACAAAGATGGTTGGCGCCAACCAGGTTCAAAAAGGTAGCTTTATACTCATGGGCGGAGTCGCGTGCAAGGTTGTTGATGTCGAGATATCAAAGCCCGGAAAGCACGGCCATTCCAAAGTCAGGATATCGGCAATGGGATTGGTTGATGAAAAGAAGCGAATTGAGGTCATGCCGGGCCATGACAATGTTGAAATTCCGATAATTGAGAAAAGAAACGCCCAGGTCCTCTCAGTCCAGGGCGACATGGCAAATGTTATGGACGCAGAGAATTACGAGACATTTGACATTAAGATTCCGGAAGAATTTAAGGGACAGGTTAAAGACGGAATGTCCGTAATGTACTGGGTCATAATGAACGAGCGAGTTATAAAACAGGTAAGAAGCGAATAACGCAAATTCGATAATATGCGAATTTGCGGGATTAAAAATTATTGCACTAATGTGCAAGATATAAAAAGCAAAAATTTTTAATAAAAATGGTAAAATTCCCGGAAGCTGACGTAAGAAAATTCAGGAATGTTTTTGTCTGCAGGAAATGCAAGACTAAAATAAAATCCCCGAACATGAAGATTATACAGGGCAAAGTTTCCTGCAGAAGATGCGGCAGCAGGATGTTCAAAGCCGTCAGGAAGAAGTAAACAATTATATTTATTATTATTCTGATTCCAATCTTAAAAACAAATTTAACATTAACAAAATGCTTGATTTCCAGACAATTGCTGCAATAATTTTTGTGTTGGTTCTGAGCCTTATTCTTTACTTAAACAGAAAAAAACTGGAGACCAGTTTTCTTGTCCCTTACCTTGTTTATTTTTCAATGTACAAGACAAAGCTTGGGTTAAAGCTGATGGATTCTCTTTCAAAAAGATTCAGAAAAACAACAATTTACCTCGGTTATTTCGGAATTTTTATAGGATTTTTGGGAATGATTGCAATAAGCTATGGATTGATCAGCAACATTTTTGCATTCTTCACAAAGCCAGAGGCTGCCTCCGGCGTTGGATTGGTGCTTCCGGTCAAGGGAAAAGGGATTTTTTATGTTCCATTTTTCTACTGGATTATTTCAATTTTTATTATTGCAGTTGTCCATGAATTCTCGCATGGATGGATTGCGCGCGCCCATAATATAAAAGTCAAGTCAAGCGGGTTCGCTTTTCTTGGTATAATAATCCCGTTGATTCCAGCAGCTTTCGTCGAGCCCGATGAAAAAGCATTAAGAAAACGGCCGCACTCGCAGCAGTTAAGCGTTTTTGCGGCAGGCCCTCTGGCAAACATAATCACCGGGTTTATTTTTCTGCTGCTTGCAATATTCATACTGACTCCGATAATAACAGCAGCTATAGAGCCAAACGGTGTTAAAGTAACCAATTTTGTAAAAGGGAACGCAACTTACCCGGCAGAAAATGCCGGAATAAAAATCGGGGAAACAATTCAGCAGATTGGCAGCATCCAAACTCCTTACGTGGAAAATTTATCCCAGATTCTTCACAGCAAAAAGCCGGGAGACATTGTAACATTAAAAACCAACAAATCAACTTATCAGGTTAAACTGGAAAAAAACCCTGAAAATGAAAGCTCTGCATATATTGGCGCTTATCTTGAGCAAAGCACCAAAATAAAGGACAGCATTAAATCAAAATACGGGGAATTTTTGCCGAACGTGGGAGTTTGGTTTTATGGATTGTTTATCACATTGTTTATATTAAATCTCGGAATTGGATTATTTAATTTAGTTCCATTAGGCCCATTGGACGGCGGCAGAATGATTCGGCTTCCATTGCAAAAATATTTTGGCAAAGAAAAAGGTAAAAGGATTTGGGCCTATATCGGATTAATATTCTTGGTTATAATCATAATAAACGTCGGATCAGGCTTCGGGCTGTTTAATTTCTTGAAATAGAAAACCTAAGAACTCTTTGCTTTTTCCTTGTTATCAACATATTCCTTGACGCGGTCATTTCCGGTCGGCTTCGCATTCGGGCCAAGGGCATAGTATATTTTCTCAGCCTCTCCGCCCCATGAATAGTCACCTTTTTCCTTCTCAATCTTGTTAACTATGAACTCGCCAAGGTCAATTCCTTTCTTTAAATGGTAATAAATGCTCCTCAGGGTGACCTTTGGAAATATTGAAACATACACCTTATAAATCTCATAGCCGTAGCCTTTCTGCACAAAATGAAGTATCTCGACAATATTCTGCCTTATTTCCGATTTGACCGGTCTTCCTTTCCTCATGAAGATAGTAATGTTTTACTTATTTATATAATTTTGGTTTCCATATAGAAAATAAGTGCCTAAAAACATGAAAATGACGAGCAGAATAAGATAGGTTTATTATTACCGCATAAGTCTTGCATCTTATGAAGTGCATTTTCTTATTATCCGGAGATTACATCAATTTAGGCGCAGAAGAAGTAGTTAGCCTGTTTGATGTTAAAGATTACAGTTTAAAGAGCAGATTGATAATTTTTGATTTTGATAAGCTGCCAGAAAATAAAATCCAAAGACTTGCTTTGACAAAGGATATTTACCAATTCCTGTTTGAGTGTAAAATTGATGATTTAATTGGTGCAATAAAAGAATTTGGCTGGAATTCAATTTATAAAGATAATTTCTGCCTAAGAAAATATAATTTAGGTAATGATGAAACTACAGTTAAAAATCTCATTAATAAGAATAATAAAAAATTAATTAACAAAATCCCCAGATATAATAATAAAAAATTTGCTGAGAAAAATCTTGCAGGGCATATATGGAAAAATTTGAAAAATCCCAAAGTAAATCTCGAGAACCCAAAAACCGAAATAAGCTTATTTTTCTTAAAAGGCAGAGTTTATTGCGGGCTGCTGATAAAAAAAGTTGAATATGATTTTGATGCAAGGAAATCGCACATGAGGCCGTTCCCGCACCCAAGCTCATTGCATCCTAAAATAGCAAGGGCGCTGGTGAATTTAAGTGAAATCAAGGAAAAAGAAATCCTGCTGGACCCGTTCTGCGGCACCGGCGGATTTCTGATTGAAGCAGGGCTGATGAACATCAAATCAATCGGCTACGACATAAACAAAATAATGATTAAAGGATGTAAAGATAATTTAAAGCATTTTAAAATAAAAAATTATAAAATTAAAACAAAAAACGCATTAAATATTAATGATAAATTTGATATAATGGTTACCGACTTGCCTTACGGGCTGAATTCAACCGCAATGACCGGTTACGAGGAAGAAAACTGGAAAAAATACAGATTAAGCCTAAAAATACAGAAAGGGGGTTTTTATAAAAATCTGGAAAAATTCTATTTATTATTTTTGAAAAACCTGAGAAAAAAACTGAAGAAAAAAGCCATAATTGTTTTTCCAAGCTATGTGAATTATAGAAAAATATTGAAGCAGTCGGGATTCAGGATAGAATTTGAATTCTCTGATTATGTTCACAGGAGCTTGACTAG
>DATDYS010000070.1:0-3637 GCA_035288925.1 Candidatus Nanoarchaeia archaeon | reverse complement strand
CAGGTAATGGCGCCTAATGCAGGCGGCGAGCCGCATGGAAATGCTGGAGATGCTATCAAGCACACTTTTGGCGGCTTTGACAAGTTCAAGGAGGAGTTTACGAATGCCGGGCTTAATCGATTTGGCTCAGGATGGGCTTGGGTTGTTGCAGATGGCGGGAAATTGGCTGTGATTAGCACAGCAAATCAGGATTCACCTTTAATGGAAGGCAAAGTCCCTTTGCTTGGAATTGATGTCTGGGAACATGCATATTATTTAAAATACCAGAACAAGCGGGGGGATTACCTAAACGCATTCTGGAATGTAGTAAACTGGAAGAAAGTTGAGGAAATGTTTAAGAATGCTAAATAGTGTCTTTTTATAAAAAAGTTTTTATAGATTTCTTAATTTTTTAGTTTTTGAAGATGGGCGAAAGAGGATTAGAAAATGAAGCAATTGCACCTTTAAATTTATCTCAAGTAGACAGGTTAGCAGACTTTTCTGTTTACTTGTATTTGGAAAGCATAGGTTCTAGAGCCATCCCAAAGCAAGAAATTAACCAGATGAGGGGCGGTATTGAGCAACTGACATATTCTCAAAAAAGGGCAGTTAGGAGATATTTATTTGATGAAGGGTGGGGATACTTATCACAACATCTTATGAATAGCGGCTTAAAACACATTACTGGTTCATGCGATAATGATGTATTCTATACAGAGGCTATGCTTTGTCATGCAGCAGCCGGGTATTTTTCGAGAGAATTTCTTGGATTGGAAGCACAGAGCACTATGCATCTAACCGTAATCAGGCAAGTGGACAGAGAATTGCATCTTGTGCATGGTTGAGATTTATCAAACAAGCCGTCAGAAGAAATAACATAAGCAAAATTCTTATAATTATTTTGCTTTTTTCGCCGGACTTTTCCCGGCAACCTTAACCACAAAGTAATATACTATCGCCCCTAAAAGGTGCAGGAATATCAGCACGATAATCCAGACTATCTTGTCTGCATCCCTCTTGAAGTCCCTTTTCAGGCAGTCAACAAGCATCCAGAGCCAGAATATGAACAGGAACAGAACAGCAGCCAGCACAATTAACCCGAATCCCATGAAAAGTCCCATGCCCGAGATGCCCATGAAGTCAAAAATGTCGTGATCTTTCCTGAAATAGCCGAAAGCGTTTACTAGTGCAGTTGAAAACAGAAACATTAAAACTATATTAATTATCTTTGATATTTTGCCCATGTTTTGTTTTATTATTATTTAAGTATTTAAAACTTTTTATTCCTCATCAGCGTTTTCTTTGCCTTTCTTTTTGGATTCCTTCAGCTTCTTCGTCAATCCAATCTTCTTGCGGCATTTCTGGCATTCAAAGACATAGGAAGGAACTCCTTCAAATGTTTTCCTCATGTACTCTGTTGTTGTCTCGCCTTCATTGCCGCAGTGGGGGCATTTGTATTCAACATTGATTACAAGCGAGTTTTCAACCTGCCCGCTGCTTTCAGTATACCCGCATGAATAGCAGACATAATGCTCTGCTTTCTTGTCTACTTTGCCGCCTTTCTTCTGCGGCTTTCCCATAATCCCTTTTTTGCACTTAGGGCACTCTTTCCTGAGAACCCAAGCCATAGCCCTCCCGGAATCCATAGTCCTGTTGGTGAAATACACGCACTCTTCCACGCTGTTCGGTTTTTTCAATGCCATTTTAATTTATGCCCCTTATGAGTTTCCAGAGCTTGGCTGCCTCGTCGTAGCTCATTCCCTGTATAATGTCTTCTGTTATGTTTGTTTTTTTCCTTATTTCCTGCTGGTATAACTCCAAGGTAACGTTAATCGGGCAGAAATGGTTTATTATGCTGCTGTCACTTCTTGCATCTTTCCATATTGGATAGAAAGTTGCATTTAGGAACAATGCATTTTTAGACGACAAGCCAATTGATTTTGCCTCTTCAGGATATTTGTCTGCAAACTCATTCAGCAGGCTCACAGCCTCAAACCCTTTCAAAGCCGACATGTTTCTAAAGCCTGCAGATTCTATAATCAGCGGCCTTGACTTGCATCCAAAGCCGTCTTTTGTTGTGCCTGCGCTTCCGTATTTCTGCCCCTGAATGTAAAGCTTTTCAGCCTCAAGGTTCAAAATCCTGTAGCTAATGGCATAATTAAACGGCTCCTGCCCTGACTCAAGCTGGACTTGCCTTAGGTTTTTATATTCGCCAATCATGGAGTCAATCTGGCTTATGCTTTTTGGGTAAGTCTCTATTGTGGTATTATATTTGGCATTCAGGCTGCTGATCTGCTTTGCGCCGTAGCTGAAGTCTTTTGCCTGCGCGCAGCCGAAAATCAGCAGCAATCCAATGAGCAATAAAATTTTTTTCAACATCAACACCTTTAAAGAGCATCGGATAATCAATAACTCTTATTTATGCTTTTCGAAAATTGCAGTGAAAGGTATTTAAGCATCTAAACAATACCATTTCCATGGCTTACTATGATGTTATTGCAAAAGGCTACAACGAATTGCACAGCGGGGAACAGCTCAATAAACTATCAATAATCAGGAACAACATTAAAATAAATAAAAACACCAAAATCCTTGATGTCGGCTGCGGGACAGGCATTTCTTCGGGCTTTGATTGCTTTGTTGCTGGCATTGACCCAAGCATTGGGCTTTTAAGGCAAAATAAAAACGGCAAAAAAATACTTGGAGCTGCGGAAAGCCTGCCGTTCAAAGCCAATTCATTTGACTATGTCATTTCAGTAACCGCAATCCACAACTTCAAGAATATAAGGAAATCAATGGAAGAGATGAAAAGGGTCGGCAAAAAAGATTTTGTTTTCAGCGTTTTGAGGAAATCAGGAAAATTTGACTACATTAAGAAAATGATTGAAGAAAATTTTAAGATTGGGAAAGTGGTTGAAGAGGAAAAGGATATGATTTTCTTTTGCAGGGCTAAAAGCCCGGAATAGAGGTATTTTCGGATTCTGTTGCATATTCGGGTTATTTGTTTCATTGTTGCGATTAGGGTTATTTAGGCAAGCTCTTTGAATAGCTCTATCTATCTAAATCTTGGGTGAATAGAATAAGCTGTCTATTGCAGGTAATATTAGAAAGATTTGATTAAGGAGTTTTTCTTAACATACATTTTTTTAATAATTCTTCAGTTATCATAATCCTATCATCAGCGGAGTCGTATAATGCATCACTTACTTGACCAGAATAGTATAATTTAGTAAGAACTCCAGCTTCTTTAGCTGTTAAAACCGCAGGAACAAAATCACTATCACCAGCGACTATTATAGCTTGGTCAATCTGTTTTCCCCAAGACATTCTTGCAATATCCACTCCCATTAACATATCTACTGATTTTTGAGTAAAAGAAGGCGTTCCATCTTTTTTGTAAACGGGCTTTCCATCTACCATTTTCTTTTGTAATCTTCCCAATCTTAACTCAAAGCGTGGCAACCTATTAATCGTAAATTTGAACTTGTCAAAGCCCGATTTGAGTTTCATCTCTATTTCATTTGGTGGGTCACTCTGATAAGGAGGACAATCATAAACATAGGTTCGTAATCTTTCAGAACCATTAATAATTGTATCCGAAAATGTTAAATAATTCTGTGGTCGGCAATTAGGAAAATCATTCGCTATTACTTTTTTA
>DATDYS010000069.1:0-14107 GCA_035288925.1 Candidatus Nanoarchaeia archaeon | reverse complement strand
AAGCTGGATTTTCCGCTTTGAAGAGAAAGTTTGGAGCCAGCGTAAGCTCCAAAACTGCGCGGACAATCCGCGCAGAAGTTTATGGCAGATTGGTCTGCCACAATTTATTTTTTTGGATTTACGGACTTTCGGGACAGAGCCGGGGGAGTATGAGTAATTTATTGATTTGAATTAAGAAAAATATAGCAAATAACCACCAAAACAAATTTTTATTTTACTCTATTCTCCCCTAAAATCTTCACAACATTCGGGTCAACAAGCGTTGTTGTATTCCCGTAATCCGTTCCGCCTTCAGCGATTACTTTCAGAATGCGCCTCATGATTTTTCCGCTCCTCGTTTTTGGCAAATCGTCCGCAAACTGTATCTTGTCAGGCTTTGCAATCGGCCCTATAGTTTTGGAAACGTGATTTCTCAATTCTTCTTTCAATTTATCGCTCTTCTCAAAACTTTTTTTCAGAACAACAAAAGCATAGATTGCCTGGCCCTTTATTTCGTGAGGATAAGGCGCAATTGCGGCTTCAGCAACGGCTTCATGGCTCACCAAAGAGCTTTCAACTTCCGCTGAGCCAATCCTGTGGCCTGCAACTTTTATGACATCATCACTTCTTCCCATTATCCAGAAATCTCCGTCTTCATCAATTTTTGCCATGTCTCCGGTTAAATAGACTCCAAACTTTTCAAAATAAGTTTTTTTATACCTGTTTGGGTCCCCCCAAACGGTTCTTAGCATTCCCGGCCATGGGTGTTTTATCACCAGATAGCCGCCCTCATTCACATTTGCCTTGCTTCCGTCTTCCCTTAAAATGTCAGCCACGATTCCAAAAAATGGTTTCGTTGCAGATCCTGGTTTCAGCGGAGTTGCTCCGGGCAAGGGTGTAATCAAAATCCCCCCGGTTTCAGTCTGCCACCAAGTGTCAACTACAGGGCATTTTTTCTTGCCAATGACATTATGATACCACATCCACGCTTCCGGATTTATCGGCTCGCCCACGGTTCCAAGCAGCCTTAAGCTGTGGAGATTGCATTTGTTCGGCCACTCATCTCCTTCTTTTGCAAGCGCGCGAATGGCAGTCGGCGCCGTGTAAAAAATACTCACCTTATGCTTCTCAATTATTTTCCAGAATCTGTCCGGCTGTGGAAATGTCGGAGATCCCTCGTACATCACGACAGTTGCTCCGTTCGACAGCGGCCCGTAAACAATGTAAGAATGCCCGGTAATCCACCCGATGTCAGCCGTGCAGAAATAAATATCCGGCTCCCTGATGTCAAAAATATACTTGAATGTTTGATTTACAAACAGCAAGTATCCCGCCTGGGTGTGCAGAATTCCCTTCGGCTTTCCGGTTGTTCCGCTTGTATAAAGTATGAACAAAGATTCTTCCGAATGTAAACTCTGGGGCTCGCAAAAATCTTCAATGTCATTTTCATTAATCAGATCATCCCACCAGAAATCCCTGCCGTTCAGCATGCTCACGTTGTTTCTTGCCCTCTTCACAACAACCACATTTTTAATTGAAGGGCACTCTTTCAGGGTGATGTCAGCATTCTCTTTTAGCGGAACAACTTTTCCGTTCCTAAAGCTTCCGTCTGCTGTGACCAATAACTGCGCATTTGAATCCTGTATCCTATCTTTCAAAGAGTCAGAGCTGAATCCCGCAAAGACAACAGAATGTATTGCGCCGATGCGGGCGCATGCAAGCATTGCAATCGGCAGCTCTGGAATCATCGGAAGGTAAATTTCAACAACCTGCCCTCCCTGAACTCCTTTTTTCCTGAGGACATTCGCAAACCTGCAGACTTCTTTAAGTATTTGCTCGTAAGTGTAAGTTTTTGCCTCTCCTGACTCAGGCTCCCAAATGTAAGCAATCTTTTTTCCTTTTCCTGCTTTGATAATCCTGTCAAGGCAGTTGTAGGAAACATTAATCTGGCCACCTTCAAACCACTTGAAAAATCCCACGTCATTCCTGAACACGATGTCCCATTTCTTGAACCATTCCAATTGCTCTGCCCTTTCCGCCCAGAATTTCTCAGGATTTTCAATTGATTTTTTATAGATTTTTGAATATTCTTTCATGCTCTTGACATGGCTTCTTCTTGAGAACTCTTCATGAGGATAGAAAACCCTGTGCTCTTTAAGAATGGAATCCATGAACTCCGGCATTATGCACCTCTTTTTTTAATTTAATTAATCAGATTGTTTTTAAAACTTTTGATAAATTGATTTTTTGGAGCCTGCACTTTATTGTTTTACTTTATCGGGTGGGTGGAGGGCGGATAAATCACATTTAGTGCAATTATAAACTTCCCTCCCTGAGGAATTATTTCATTCTTTATATTTTCACTTGATTCAATAACTTTCAATAATTTAACTTAAACCTTAAAATTGCTCCAATCCCACCCAATCCGTCTAATTTCGTTCCACCTTCGTGCTCGGAGCTTATTATCTCAACATCCCCTTTTGTCTTGTCAACAATTTTCATTATGTTCTCAATTCTTTTATAAAAATTCTCCAACCGGGATTTTTGGATTAGCGAGTCAGTAACCAGCAAATCCTTGATTGCGCCCATCGCAGCGGCATTCTCGACCTCTTTCAGCCCATAGGCAAATAAATTATTTTTCGCGATTTCTGTGAATAATTCCTCAACCTTGTTCATTTCTTTTGCCGTTCTTTCCAGCTTCAAAGCTTCGCGGACTTCAGGCCTTTTAATGACTTCATCAATCCCATTTTTGGTTGCTGACGAGCACGTTGCTAGAATTATTTTTTGCTTTAACTCATCGCCTTTCAGCTCTTTCATTAAATCCTCTTTCCAGAACGAGGGAGAAGCCAATATGACTTGTTTTATTTCATATCTTTCAACATATTCTTTCATTTTGTTTATCAAACTTAGATAAAAATTCTCTTTCTTGATATTCTCAGCCCTTTTTTTGGCAACCTCCCCTTCAATATGAGAAAGTACCTCGTATCCATATTTCTTAAACAGGGCAAAATAAGCTTCTTCACGGTCATGCACAACTATTAAAATGGCCGACTTTGTTTCAGAACTTGCTTCTTTTAATTTGTCCAGCTGATATTTCAGCCATTCTTCTTTTATTATAGTAATGGTCGTATTGTCATCAACGTTAAAGGTATGGTGCTCGCCTCTCGGAACATCTTCAGGCGCTTCTCTTATAACACCGGACACGCGGAGGGCATTGGAATGCTTGCCGAACTCAACATTTTCAACTTCCAGCCTTACAAAAATAGATTTTTTAGTGGCATCTTTTGATTTTGCATCGCCGCTCGAGGACTTAATCTTTCTGAAAGTCTTGCCCTGGACCATATCCCCCGGATCAATTATATTGCTCAGGTACCATAAATCATCCAGGTTCTGCGTAAGCACTTTTACTTCTCCTTTTTTGAGATTGGAATGCAGTAATTTCATTCTGATAACTAAAATCAAAACCTTTAAATATGTTTATGTTAAATTCTTTACTACAATGTTGCAAAAGAGGGCTCAGGGTGGCGTGAATGCTGCTATTCTGGTAGCTATCATTGCAGGCCTGATTATTCTCTACATTATTTTCCTGCCAACATCGCAGAGAGAAGCGCTTCTTCAGAATAAAACATCTGAAACGGCCTCAGGGGAAACCAATCCAAATGTGCTCTTGGAAGTGTCTCCAGGATCTTTAAGCAGCAGCCAGGGACTGGAGAGCCAAAAGAATATTCCTGACGCATTTTTGGTTGAGACAACGAACGCGCAGGAGCTGAAGGCGGCAAACCCGTTCATCGTGAGAAACGGCTGGTTTGATGCGAAAACATACAAAACCGATTTTGGCATTGATGATCCAGCGAACACGGACAATGTAATACTGTCATTCACGGCAAAAAAACACACGGGCGTTCTCACGATAAAGCTCAACAATGCAGTGATTTATGAAAGTGAAATTGGAAGCGAAAACATCGAGCCGGTCAAGCTCGACAAGAGGCTGCTTTCTAAGACAAATACGCTTGAATTCAGCGTTTCATCAGTGGGGATAAGATTCTGGTCAACAAACGAGTACAGCTTTGAGAATGTCAAGGTCATAGGCGACATAACCGACACTTCAAGGCAGCAAAGCACAAATATCTTTACGATAAGCGATTCGGAGTTTGCAAGCATGGACAAAGCAACGCTGAAGTTCATTCCTTCGTGCGGGAGCATCGGCAATGTGGGCATTCTGGATATTTTTGTAAACAACAAGAAGCTGTTTTCATCCGTTCCCGTGTGCGACAACTCGTACAAGCAGAGCATACCTAAAAGCGTTTTGAATGAGGGCGAAAATAACATCGTTTTCAAGACAAGCAGGGGGAGCTACAGTGTTGAGCAAATCAGGATTTCGCTTGACTTCAGCCAGCCTGCAGTGCGGACATATTATTTCGAGGTAAGCCGGGATGCATTTGCCAAGATAAGAAACGGCAACAACGATGCCCAGTTAACAATCAAATTTGTTGATGACGGAAAGCAAAAAAGAGCCAAACTGGATGTTAATGGCCACATTGAAACCGTTGATACGAACAAATTAACTTTCACGGAAAAAATCAATACCAAAATTTCAGAAGGAAACAATTACATCAGGCTTGACCCGATAGGTGATGTTTCAGTTGTTGAATTGAGAATTGAGCTGGTTTAGCCTTAATAATAATCTTATCATATAATTTAAAAAGGAGAGGTGGCTTGGGAAGAATTCTATAGTTAGATTACAGGGCAAAAAGATGGTGACAATAATTGGCTAAAAGAAGAAAAAACGAGAAAAGATCGCAATGGGGTCCTGATGGGGACCCGATGGAGGCCCTGCGAGGAAAAATACCAGATATAGTTTTTAATACAGTTTATGACCGGGATAGACAAGAAAATGAGGCGGATGGCGAACTTGAAGAAGAAAGCCGGGAGCTTGCACGTCTTAATCTAGAAGAAGCCCAAGCAAGAAAGAGAGAAAGAGAACGTGAAGATCAGGATAGGGAGGGAGCTCTGCGATTGGAAATTGAGGCAGCTCATGATGAAGCTTTGTCAATGAAGGCCCAGGAAAGGGCAGAAGTAGACAGAGCACATGATGAAGCCAATACCGTGGTAGCCCAAGAAAAATATGATAAATCTTTTAGGGGAAAAGCCAGAAATTTATTATCAAAGGCAGGAGGCAGAGCTAAGGCTACAGCTGCTGCAACTACGGGGCTTGCAGTCGGGGCGGCTGGTGCAGCACGAAGCATGAGCGGCGGAAGCTTATTCATCCTCTTTGCAATTCTGATAAATCTTTTTGATAATAAACTATTTAGATTTGGTTTCCTTGGTAGCGTGTGGAACGGATTTCAATTGTCCTCTTTTGCCAATGTAGACTATCTTGGATTGCTTACAGCGCCTCTAGTGATGGGATTAATCCTTTTTTATTATTTTACAAAAAGAGGGGGCCGCTCCCTTTTCGTCTCATTTTTTGTTATATTCCTTCTAACCTATGTCGGCAAATATATTCAGATTCCGCTCTTGTCAGGTATTGGGTTTAGCTCTTTGTATGTCTACATAGGGCTAGCTTTTGTTATAATTATTGGCGCACTTTTTAAGGTCATACATGACAAAAAAATATTGGAAACTGATGAAATCACAATTATTCTTCTTGCATATGTTATCGGATTTTTCTTTTTGAACCCTGGCTGGATGGTATACTGGCGCGCTCAGTTTCATTTCTGGTTTATAATTGCTTTTGGGTTATTTTACATTAGGCAATACGAGGAAGCAAATGGGGAAGCTTGGAAATGGCACGTGTGGATAATTGGACTTCTCCTGACCGACTTTTTTGTAACGGCTTACATAGAGGCTTTTCCTTTTTTCCAGTATCTTCCATTCTTGACGGCAGTGGTCTGTCTGTATGTTAAGCAGGCAGAGCCTGAAAATAAATTTGCCCTTTGGATATTGATGGGTGCTTTGATATTACTGATTGCGAACCAGGCATCGGCTTCGGGTTACCTTGGAGGTTATGATTGGCTCCAGGCAGGAAAAGTTGTTGATGATTCAAAGAGTGTATTCGCAAGAAGTTATGAAACAATAAAGCTAGCCATCGAGCGCCAGATAGAATTTGCGACGGGCGGCCTGTACAGAAGCCAGGTAGAATTAAACCAATACGCCCCTCTGGGAGTTTTCTTTGAACGGGTGCGGGCAGCGCAGCCGAGATTTTACGATGATGAGCCGGTCACTTTATGGGCAACAATAAGCGCCCGCACTTTAGGAGACCCTGTTGTAGTAAATTTTGACTGCTCAAGATGGAACGGAAATACAAGAATAAACCTTCAGAGCGATGATAAGCTAACCCCACCTTACCCGTTTACCGTTGGCACTTATGAAGAAAAAGATGTTGAGTGCACTTTCAGCGAGAAAAAACTGACTGCAGGGTTAAATACCATTTCATTGAGCGCTACTTATAATTTTGATACCAGCGCATACCAAAAACTTTACTTCATGGACAAGGAAAGGCTTCGCGCTATGAGGAGGGAAAACCTTGACCCGCTGAAAGAATATGGCATAGTCGATTTAAGCATCGATGCCACGGAAGACCAGGGGCCTGCAACCATTTACACAAATGGCCCTGTCGAGCTTGCAGTCAGGGCCGGCAACAAGCTGATTGCAGTATCCAATGATAAGGATATATACCCGGTTCTTGAAATATTGCTCCAGAACAGAAATAAAATCACTGGCAAGAATGGAAATCCAATCGGAGAATGGCAGGGCAAGATAAAAAAAGTCAATGAGCTTGTTGTTGTGCTGCCGGCCGGAATGAATCTGCTTACCACCGACTGCAATCCAGTTCCATTTAAAGAAATTGATGTAAACAAGTACTGCGTCGATTCATGCACAGAAGTATGCAAAAATTCATGTGAAGAATATAATTATGATTTGGATAAAAAAAAGCAATGCATAGACTCGTGCCCGGACCCTGCAAAGTCCGATACAAGAAAAAAATGCGATTCGCAGTGCCTGGGTCTTTTTAGAGGGGACACAACAAAAGAAAAATATCATGGCTATGTACTTGATATTGAAAAATTAAATGAGCTTGATGCAAACAGCGGATACAGGGATATAGATAGGTTCAAAACATTCCAGTGCCGGATAACTGCGGACCAGTCTGTTTTGGATAATGTTCCAATAACAACAAAATACATCCGGCTAAAAGCAAGATATGATTACCTCCTTGAGAAATCTTATGATGTGACTGTTGAAAAATCACCAGTTCCGACAGTTCCAGTAAGCTCCCAAAAGGCAATCGACAATGCTGTTGGCAAAGTAGAGGGTGGCTATGTGCTGCTGGGAGATGTTTCTATTCCTTATAATTCATTGAACGCTTTGGTTTATCTGGAGAGCAGAGGGAGGCACTGCTGCCAGGAAAGCGGAAAGACTAGCGCAAAAACTTGCAAGGCAAGCGACGATTTGAGCTGCCCTGCTGACAGAGTTCTGACAAGCTTCGACGGCAGCAGCATAGGGATAATGCAGGTAAACACAAAATGCACTGGATGCGCTGAAAGGAACAGAAACTTTGAATCTCAAGTTTGTGAT
The DNA here is from genome assembly GCA_035288925.1 of Candidatus Nanoarchaeia archaeon. Taxonomy (GTDB): domain Archaea; phylum Nanobdellota; class Nanobdellia; order Woesearchaeales; family GW2011-AR4. The sequence goes on along the minus strand of DATDYS010000069.1, from coordinate 6,550 downwards.
TCAGGTCAAAATGTTTACACCCGGGCATGTAATATAAAAGTTGGATTGGAAATTCTAAAGAACTCTTATAAGAATTACAAAGATGGAATCAAAAATGATACTCTTGCTAAATACTGCTCGTCAAAATGGGAATTTGCCGGCCGTAATTTATACAGCCTTTACAAGAGCTACAGGGGATTTGATGCCGTTCTGAGGGCATACAACGGCTGGGGCTGCAATGTTGATAAAATAAAAACCAAGTGCTCAGCTTATTGCGGCACTAAGCAAAGCTGCATTGACAATTGCATCAGCGGCACAGTATTTTATGTTGACAAAGTAAATGGTATTGCAGCGCAGATGCAATCGGGCCTAATATCGGCGCCGCTTGCTATTGATGAGCTGCCAAACACGGAGGAGTTTGAAGACAGTGCAACACCAACCAAATAAAAAAATAACACTTTTATTAATGTTAATAATCGCATCCACTTTGATAGGGTGCAGTACGGCTACAAAGACAACTTCAGCTGAGGTTATTACAGGCACAGAAGGAATAACTGCAGTTTTCTCGAAAAATGCGCCGCCGGCAAAAGTTTTTGAAAATAACAATTTTCCCGTCCTGATAAGGATAAGAAATGCAGGCGCTTATTCTATTCCTCAGAGCCCAGCTGAATCTCAGGGAGTTATTTCAATCGGTAGGGAAAAAGATTACGTTCCGGCTCTTTCGATAGAGGAAAACAGCAGGCTTGCAAAAAGCAAGGAGCAAAACAAAGACAACGAAATGTATTTTTTTGTTGACGGCAAAAGCCAGATTAATCAGCAGGGCGATGAATTGATAGCATCTCTCATTGCAACGACTGGCAAGCTGGATACTCAAAGCGAGCACAGGGTTTCTACAATAACGGCAAATTTATGTTATCCTTATAAGACAATGCTGAGCACAACTGTCTGCATAGACCCGGACGTAGCCGGGCTTCGCCCCGGGAAAAAGGTCTGCGCCGTTGCTGATCTTCCGTTTGCAAATGGCCAAGGCGCGCCGATTGCGATAACAAAAATTGAATCCTTAATGGTTCCGGAAATAGATTCAGAAGTCATAAAGCCGCAATTTCTCATTTATGTCCAAAACGTGGGCGGCGGCAATCCTGTAAACCTAGCCGGATTTAGGAAGGCATGCGGAAATGATTTTGACAAGAATGACAGAATTAATAATAGGTGGAACGTGGCCGCTTTAAGGGCATTTACTTCCTCGCAAAATGGAGTTCAGCAGCTTGTATGCTGTCCGAACATAAACAGCGAATGTCCTGACAATGAAGCCGATTTAAGCAATCCTGACAAGATAACGGGTTTCATAAGACTGCAGGATAAAAAAGATTTTGTCAGGTGCACCTTCAGAAATGGTATACCTAAAGGATTTGATGCTTACACTTCCCCGCTTAAAATAGAGATAGACTATGGATACGTACAAACCATTTCAGCAAATTTCATCATCCAAAAGCCGCTCAAGTATTAAATAGCAGAAGACAAAAAAATTGATAAGCTTTAAATAAACAAAAATTAAATTCAAGTTAAAATGGCAAAGACCAAAAATTTTATTATTGCTGTATTTCTGTTAATTCTGGTATTCTCAATTTCCGCATGCGGCAAGAAAGATTCTGCGGGCAGCTCAAAAGAAAATGTGAGGACAGGGACTCAGGCCATACTGATGAATTTTCTTCCGAACAACCCTCCTGATAAAATTCATGCAGAATCCGACAGCGCAAGAAACCAGTTTGACGTTGTTCTGGAGCTTAGAAATCAGGGGGCTTACCCCCAGCCTGAAGACTTAAGCCTGATTGGCGGCTTTGGCGGTCCCAAGGGAAGATTATATTTGAGTGGATATGACCCTTACATTATTACATTGGTGCCAAAAGCGCCCAAGAGCGGTCAGTCGGCCACCGGAGCGGATTTAAACCAGCTGGCTCTTGACGGAAAAAGCACTATTAATCCCAACGGGGGCCAGGATATTCTGGCGTTTCAAGGCACCGTGGACTATTCAAAACTTAGGGTTGACAAATATGATGTTATTTTGCTTGCGACTGCATGCTACCAATATCAAACTGTTGTCGGCCCCACAGTATGCATAGACCCAGACCCTTACACAACGGTAAACCAAAAGAAAGTTTGCCAGGTTAAGGATACGGCGCTTTCAAGCCAGGGAGCTCCGGTCGCCATCACAAGCATTAATGAGGAAGCGTTTGACCAAAAAACCCAGTTTAAAATAACAATAAAGAACGTCGGCGGCGGAGAAGTCGTCAAAAAAGAATCATTGGACAAATGCGACCCATACGGCAAAAGCTCCACCGCTGCGGGCTCGTCAAATTCCAATAAGATAGAGAGGGACGACCTTGACAAAGTATATGTTGATTTTGTAAATATAGCCGACCGACCAATCACGTGCGGGCCATTTGCCGACGGCACTGTAAAAGGGACGAGCGGGCTTCTGAGGATGATAAACGGCGAGGGTTTCATAATATGCGAGCTGCAAAAGGGCAAAGGAGAATATTCCCAGACAAATACCGCATACACAACTCCAATGGTAATACACCTAAGCTACGGCTATAGGACTACGATACAGAGAAATATCCAGGTTATAAGGGAGCCGCCAAGCTCAGGCTCATCTCCGCAGCCTGAAGCACCAACGTCACTCCCTGAATCTCCATCCACATATGTTCCCGGAACTCTCCGTGCATAGCCAACACCAAACAGAAAACTTTATATACCTACATCAAAATAAAATCAATTAAATTTACTGAAAAGAGGCAAAAATGAGTAAACAAAAGTATATTCTTGCATTCTTGGTCATTTTAGTTCTATTTGTTTCATCATGCGCCGGAAAGAGCGGCGCATCAACCGGAAGCGCCCCGAGAACGCCTTTCATAGGCGGCACAGCCGGAATCACGATTAATTTTGAGAAAGACAACCCTCCTCCCGAAGTTACCGACGATGACACATTCGGGTTCAGGGCGATTATAGACTTGAAGAACGAAGGCGAGTACAGCGTTCCAAGAAACGACATCAAAGTCAACCTTGTTGGGTTTGACCCGGCGGACTTCGGCAAGTCTTTTGACGATTTGAGGGATGTGATGCCGGATGACAATCTTGATTCAAAGAGGAGGGATGCCGAGGGCAATATTCTGGAGGGCACGACAACCTATGCGCAGTTCCCGAGAAGCGGCGATGATTTCATCCCGACAAAATTCCCCGGCAACACGCCGTTTACTTTCAGGGCTGATGTATGCTACAATTACCAGACTCAGGCTGATGCCCAGCTTTGCATACTGAAGGACATGATTAACATCAGGCAGGGGGGAATATGCATCCCAACTCAGGGAAGGGTCATTTATAGCTCATCAGCGCCGGTGCAGGTTGTTAATTTCAGGCAAAGTGTCATAGGAAAGGATAAATTATCATTCACATTCGATGTTGTGTTAAGCGGCAATGTGGACGTCTTCTGGAGCAAGGAAAAGAGAAAGCCGGCAACTTTTGACAGCGGCTGCCCAAGAAACCCAACTGAAAGAAGGGCAGTTGAAAACAATGTTGGAGTTACCATAACTGAAATCCCGGCCGACCCGTTGTTCTCTGATTTGAAATGCGGCGGCTTAGACGGCGGCTCAACAGGAGTTGTCAGGATGATAAACGGGCGGAGAACAATTACATGCACAGCTTCCATCGTCCAGGACAGGCTTGATTTGGAGAAGGGGGTTGGAATCCTGCTTGAATACAATGTCCTCGACAACAAAGAGACGCAGGTTCTTATCAAGCACTTGGCTACAAATTCTTAAATTTTAATTCTTTGATTTAATTTTTTTAAATTTATTTTTATTATATTTCTCGGCTCTGTTGCTTTAACCAAAATCGTCAGAACTAATAATTTATTTATTTCCGACTAAAGCGAACTGGCTCAATAAAGCCTCCAGCTGTATGAACTCATCGGAGCCCTCTGTCATTCTGAACTCAATTTCGCCGCATTTCTCTATAAGAATCATCTTCGATTTATTGTCCGTATCCAAATCAATAATCTCCTTTTGTATCTGTTTTATCACATCGCTTCCGGCCAATCCATAAGTGAGCATCAAGTCCAGTAATTTGTTCCTCGCGTCAATAAATTTGTTTTTCAGCGCCAGTTCCAGGACTTCTTTTATCTCTTTTGGCTTTGCTATCGAAGCCATTGAATGCACCAAGTCTTCTGTGATGTGGCTTTCGATTGCCCCTGCGCTTTGCAGGATATTTTCCAGCTTCCTGCAGTCACCTTCAGAAACCTCATAAAGCGCTTCTTTCGCCTTGTCGTCAATCTTTAATTTCTCTTCCTTGGCAATGTTGTCTATAATCTCAAAAATCTCTTTCTTGTCAAGCTGCTTGAACCTGAAAACAACGCACCTGCTCTGGATTGGGTCAATTATTTTCGAGGAATAATTTGCGGATAAAACAAACCTGCAGGTCTGCGTGTAATTCTCCATCGTTCTCCTTAATGCCTGTTGCGCTTCTCTTGTCAAAGCGTCGCACTCATCAAGATAAATTATTTTGAAGGGCACATCACCGATTGCTCTTGTTCTTGCGAAATCTTTCACCTTGTTTCTTATAATATCAATTCCCCTTTCATCTGACGCATTTAATTCAAGAAAATTCTGGTGCCATAAATCTTTGAATAGTTTTTTTGCAATAACTAAAGCTAAACTGGTTTTTCCAACACCGGCAGGCCCTGCAAACATCAGATGAGGCAGATTATGCTGCTCAACAAAAGCCTTTACTCTTTTAACTATATCCTTCTGCCCTTTAATATCAGAGAAATCACTAGGCCTATACTTTTCGGTCCACAGAGCATTCTCTATCTTCATTTTCAATGCTTGAGAATGTATAGCGGTTTAAAAAGTTATTGTGAAGAACTGTTGTGTTATTTTGGAACCAAGATAATAGAAACTTTAAAAACAATCTAAATTATATCTTCTTCAGCAACAACCATGAAATCACCAATTGCGATAACTGCGCTGAAAGGTATCAGAATGTGACCTTCCTTGTCTTTCTCCAGCTCTAATTTTTCTGTGTAAGATGTAGGGCTGTGAAGCACCATGTGGATTAATTCGCCTGAGCGTGTCTCAAATATTATATCCCCCACTTCTCCAAACCTTTTTCCTGTCTTTGAAACAACAGTCTTTCCAATCAGCTGTTTTGAGAATTTCTTATCGTCTTCCGGCATTTTCTTCCCTCTTAAGTTAATACGAAATATTGTTGCGTAAGTTATATTTAAATGTTTCTGTTAAACTGATTAAATTGGTCGAATTAGCTGATTTGCTTTGGAATTTTAAGCTGCAGCAGTTCATTTACCTTCTCCTCATCATAGCAGGTTGCCTTTAATCCGCATTTCATGCATTTATTCTCATTATTGCAGAAATCCGGGATGTTTCTGCTTTCCAATAAGCCGATTACTTCACTTACTATCTGCCTTACTTCATCTTTCATGAATGGGTTCATTGCAATGTGCCTTTTTTCTTTTGTGTCAAGGTAAAAAACAAACCCTTCTTTTATCGGCTTGTTGAACTTCTCCTGCAAAAGCATGGAGTAAGCTGCAATTTGGATGCGGTGCGAAGGCCATACACCGGAATCCGGAGCCCTTCCGGTTTTCAGCTCAAACGGCACGTAATCCTGCTCATAAACATGAACCTGGTCAATTATGCCCTTTAATTTCAGCCCCTCTGACTCAACCCTCAGCTCTGACAGAATTTTTGGAGTTAATCTCTGCCATAATTCATCTCCAAAAACATTGTTTTTTAGTATGAAATCAAAAACATTTTTTGACCTCGTAACTGACTCCTCCATTATGAACGGAAATGACTTCCTATATGCGTCAAGCATGTTGAGATTGACGCTTTTTAGCCTGTCTCTGTTGTCTGCAATGCTTTTCCTTAGAAATTTCAGGTGATTTTGCTTGTATAACTGCTGCATTTCCGTAAAATCCATGATCTTCGTTATGGAAGTAACAATAAGCTCTTCATTCTTGTTTATCTTGTCATAAGTCTCATGCCTTATGCTTCCCATAACCAAAGACTCCTTTGGCGGCTCTGCCTGCATCAAAACTTTTTCAAGAAACAGCTTTCTGGAGCAGTACAGGTAGCTTGACAATAAGGTTACGGAGATTTTCATTCAAGTTCAGATGGAATGGGGTTTTATAAACCTTATGTGAAGATGTCCAGTGGTTAATTAGGTTTGTAAATAATATCAAAAACAATAATGGCAGGCAAATACGGCTTTTCTTGGTGAAAAGCCTACTCACAAAGGATTTTTCCACACTTCGCATGGAAAAATCCTCTGCATTCGATTTGCCGCCATTGTCGTTGGACGAAAACTGAGTGGAGAACAAAAATTAGTTACGAAGTTCTGATTTTTGTTTTCCGAATAGGGTTTTGGCAGACAAAACCCGTGTTTGAGTCCATTGTAGTTTTTAGAAATATAAACTGAACTTGATACTCTGCCTTTTAATTCCCAAACCGCAACCTTTATATTCTAAAACTCCAATAATGATTTTTATGAAAGAAGGAGC
>DATDYS010000068.1:0-3874 GCA_035288925.1 Candidatus Nanoarchaeia archaeon | reverse complement strand
GATCATGAGATTGAAGGCGCCGAATATGTTGAGTCTTTGGGCTATCCCGAAGTTGGCGTTTTGATTAAGAAGCATGGGTTAAAGTATTCTTTTAATGATGAATTCATCCCAAAAACATGGGAGGAAAAAATTATTTTTTATTCAGACAAAAGGGTTAAGAACGATAAAATAGTAACAGTTGATGAGAGATTTGAATATATAAAGCAAACATATAAAAGAGAGGATGTTGAAAAAGAAATAAGATTTACCAAGGAGATTGGGAAAGAACTATTGGGAAATAAAATGTTATGATAACCAAACACACTCCCTTAAAAGAAGTATTGGAATTGGCAGCGCCGTGCCAGTGCAATTCATGCAACCATGGCTGTAAATTTGGCTCAGGCGCCCTAGCGGGAGACGATGCAAAGAATATATCGAAATTTTTAAAAATTTCAGAAGAAGAATTAAAAAATAATTTTTTGGAAGAAAAAGAGTTATTCAACAAAAAAGTTTTAAAGCCGAGGCTGGAAAGAGAAAAAAATAAAATTCACGGAAAATGTGTTTTTTATGATGATAAAAAAGGATGCAAAATCCATGAAGCAAAACCTCTGGAATGCAAAACATCTATACAATGCAAAGATTATGGGGAAGACTTAAGCGCCTGGTTTATGGTCAATCATATCATTGATGCAAATGACGCGGAAAGCGTAAGGCAGTATGCGCAATACATAAAAAGCGGAGGCAAAGTCATTCCAGGAGCTGAGTTGGAAAATTTAGTTCCGGATAAAAATAAGTTAAAGAAAATATTAAGCTATGAGATACTAAAATAAGTTTAATTTAAAATCGTGGGCGAAAATTGAGCCCATTGAAAATAATTAATAAAAAATTTAAGAAAAACTCAAAATTTAAATCAAAAATGGCAAAAGAAAAAGACTATTACAAGATTTTAGGCGTGGGAAAAAATGCAACCAAGGCAGAGATAAAAGACGCTTACAAAAATCTTGCAAAGAAATACCATCCTGACCTTAATAAGGCCACAGATGCAACCGAAAAATTCAAGGAAATAAATGAAGCTGCGGCAGTTCTCGGCGACGAACAGAAAAGGGCGCAGTACGACCAATACGGAAGTGCGGGCCCGCAATTCCAGGGAGGCGGGGCAGGCTTTGAGGGCTTTGACTTCTCGGATGTCATGTCCGATGCCGGGGGATTTGATTTTGAAAGCATTTTCGAAAATGTGTTTGGAGGCGGGGGAAGGAGCAGGCGGCGCCAAAGAGGCTCCGACTTAAGGTATGATATGGAAATTGAGCTGGAAGACGCCGCTTTTGGAGCAGCAAAAACTATCAGTATTCCCAGGGAGGAAGAATGCCCAAAATGCCATGGAACCGGAGCTGAAAATCCTGATGATGCGGTAAAATGCCCGGACTGCGGAGGCAGGGGAACGGCAACAAGAACGCAAAGAACGCCTTTTGGGATGTTCCAGACAACATCTACATGCGGGCGCTGCAGGGGCCAGGGAAAAATAATAAAAACCCACTGCGCTGAGTGCGGCGGAAGGGGAACCGTCCATAAAACAAGAAAGATAGAAATAAAAATTCCGGAAGGCGCTGCCGACGGGACTAACTTAAGAATTTCAGGGGAAGGCGAAGCTGGGGGAAGAGGCGCCGCAACAGGTGATTTGTATGTGGTAATCAGCGTGAAGCCACACAAGATATTTGAAAGAAACGGAAATGATATTTATGTAAAAACATATGTTCCGTTCACGACCGCATCTTTAGGGGGGGAAATAGAAGTTCCTACTTTAAAAGGCAAAGCAAGCCTTAAAATCCCCGCAGGAACGCAAAGCAATACTGTCTTCAGGATGAGGAACCAGGGAATTCCTGACCTGCACGGCCGCCATACCGGGGATGAAAACGTTGAAGTGGTAATCTCAGTTCCTGAAAAATTAACCAAGAAGCAAAAAAAGCTGCTTGAAGATTTTGAGAAGGAAGGCAAAAGCGATAAGAAAGGATTTTTCGGAAATTTTGTTTTCTGAAGTTAGAAATTTTAATAATGCCGGACGGCTCTAGCTCCCGGTAAAGCAGTTCCGCCTGCAGCTGAGTGCACACCATTGTACTCACTCGAAATTTTTACGACCATTTTTTCAAAAGTTGTTTTTGGTATACTATAAAGCCTATTGGGGGCTGCATAGGGAACATAATCAACATGAGCGCCGCCATTTAATGATGATTGCGTCATCACCTTAACTTTAAGCAGTTCTTCCCTGCCTAAAACTTTAAGATCAAGCACTTGTCCCCTCCGAAACTCTGGTTTTTGTCCGTCTTCCGGCCAAATATAATCATCCGCGACAGCTAATGATGTTTCAACTCCAGATAGGGTATACCTCCATCCCGGATGTGCTACCTTGTAGCCCGGCCGCTTATATCTGATTTTATCAACAATATCACCAGTAGATCTATTCTTCATCCCCGGCTCTAAAATGGGCTCTGGGAGGGGGGTGCCTTCGGGCATTTCATAAACCGGTACAGGCATGTGTTGTCTGCGAATAGTCTCACCTACAGCCCGATAATCATCATTATTTTAAAATTTTTTGCTTGTTACGGGCTTCTTACTCTTTTTATCCCATTTATTTTCAATATATGGGAATAAACTTCTTCTGGCACTAATTTTTTCCAATTCTTGTTTTTGATTATTGCATCTCTTACCTTTGTGCTGCTCAAGCCTTTCACTAATTTTATTTTAACAGCTTTTATCTTATGCTTTTTAAAGCATCTTATAGCCCATTCGTTTCCTGAATAAGCAACATCGAATTTCGGCAGCTTCCTGATAATATAATCCGCCCATTTGTAATCATCATACAAATCCGGAACCGGATAAATTTTGAAATTTTTAATTTTATTATTCTTCAGCGTTTTTGAAATCATATTCTTCCTTTCATCATAAGAAAAAGGGTTCTGTGGAGTATTTTTCTCCTGCGAGCTTCCTATCCCGATGACTATTTCGTCGGCTTTTTTTAGGATATCCCTTACGTCAGCCAGGTGCGCATTGTGGAACGGCTGGAATCTTCCGATGAAAAGGGCGCGGTTCATAAAAAGAAAAAGAATTAAGGAAGTTTATAAAGTTTTAGGAGTATCTGCAATTCCAGATTGGGATAATTTTGCTATATCTGCAACAGTTAAATACAATGATTCTGGAATATAAAATTGAGGGGATGGTTCGGAAACAAAAACAATAGGCTGCAGTGGCAGTGATTTTCTACCATCTATGCGGACTCTTTCCGAAGAAATTCCTAAAGCAACAGCCAAGTCCCTGGCATTCAGGTCAACGCATCCGCCTCCATTTGGATGTGTGTGCTCCCCATAAGCCACTATTCCCAAAGTGTCCGGATTATAGAACATAACAACATCATCTTTGCGGGCTTGGCGTAAATTAGCGGAAATATCGATAGTCCTTATATCACCTGGCTTAACAGAGGGAGTAAAATAAAAAAATTTATCTCCAAATGTTTGTCTCGCCTGTGCAACCAAATCCCTGTAAATTCCCCTATAGGGATTCAAATTATCTCCCAACGCCAGCTGATCCACGGTTAAATGAGTTCCATTAACAAGAGCAAGAAACCTGCTTTTGTCAGCCGCAACAGATGATATTGAATCAAGCCATAATTCCCGAATCCTTTCTATGTTTCTGGCAGAATTCTCATCAACCATGAATTGGCTTATTACCCTGCTAATGCTATAGCCAGGATGCACCAATAAATCTAAACTGGATATTTCTGTGACCATACTAAGAATTTAGGCTATATTTATTTAAAATCTCGTGAAAGAATTATTCTAATGGGAATAAAATTTAAGAAAATTATTATCACGTTGGGAATCAAGATTGCATTGTTTTAATTAAT
>DATDYS010000067.1:0-25802 GCA_035288925.1 Candidatus Nanoarchaeia archaeon | reverse complement strand
TTTGAAAAACCTGAGAAAAAAACTGAAGAAAAAAGCCATAATTGTTTTTCCAAGCTATGTGAATTATAGAAAAATATTGAAGCAGTCGGGATTCAGGATAGAATTTGAATTCTCTGATTATGTTCACAGGAGCTTGACTAGGAAGATTGTGAAGATTTCTTAACCAACAAAATTATTTTTTATTAAGTTTCTTCTCCAAAGCGGCTATTGCAACCGTAGTCTTAATCACAGTATCGGGATTCAAAGAAATCGAGTCAATCCCGCACTTGACCAGAAATTCCGCAAATTCCGGTTTATCGCTAGGGCCCTGGCCGCAGATTCCGATTTTGACATTGTTCCTCTTGCACTTGTGTATAGCCTCAAAAATCAGCCTCTGTACCGCCGGATTCATTTCATTGTATAATCTTGAAACTAATTCAGAATCCCTGTCAAGGCCAAGTGTCAATTGCGTCAAATCATTCGAGCCAATTGAAAATCCGTCAAATATTTTTGCAAAATCGTCGGCCAGGACGACATTTGAGGGAATCTCGCACATCACATAAATCTCAAGCCCATTCTTGCCCTGAACCAATCCGTGCTTCTTCATCTCGGCGATAACAGATTTTCCTTCATCAATTGTCCTGCAAAATGGAACCATCAGCTTGATATTATTCAGTCCCATCTCTTCCCGCGCTTTCCGCATAGCCATGCATTCCAGCCCGAAAGCCTCGCGGTAATTTCCGGTGTAATATCTTGAAGCGCCTCTCCACCCAATCATCGGGTTTTCTTCATGCGGCTCAAATTCGGTTCCGCCGATAAGATTTGCATATTCATTAGACTTGAAATCTGACATCCTGACAATAACCGGCTTGGGATAGAAAGCAGCCCCTATCATCGCAACACCCTGCGCCAATTTCTCGACGAAAAAATCAACCCTGCTTTTGTAGGAATAAGTCAAATCGTCAATGACCTGCCTCACCTTTGTATCTTTTAATTTGTCGTAATGCAGCAGCGCAAGCGGATGAACCTTGATATAAGAGCTAATAATAAATTCCTCACGTGCCAGCCCAACCCCATCGTTTGGAATAAAAGAAAACTCAAAAGCGCTGTCCGGGTTGCCGACATTCATCATAATCATTGTCTTCGGGCGTGTTAATTTTTTCAGGTCAATTTTCCTGATGTCAAATTTTAATTTTCCCCTGTAGACTTTTCCGATTTCTCCCTCAGCGCAGCACACGGTTACATCAGTTCCTGTCTTTACAAGCTCAGTTCCATTTTCAGTGCCGACAATTGCAGGAATCCCCAATTCACGCGCAATAATCGCCGCGTGAGCCGTTCTGCCGCCCTTATTTGTAACAATAGCAGAGGCAATTTTCATTATAGGCTCCCAGTCCGGGTCAGTTTTTTCTGTAATCAGGATTTCTCCCGGCTTGAAGCCGCCAATATCTTCCGCGCTCTTTATCACATGGGCTTTTCCGGCGCCGATTTTCATTCCAACGCTTAAGCCTGAAACTAGGACCTGCCCTTTTTCCTTCAAAAAGTATTCTTCGAGGATGTTAAAATTTCTCTGGCTCTGGACAGTTTCCGGACGGGCTTGAACGATAAATAATTCTCCCGTAATTCCGTCTTTCGCCCATTCCATATCCATTGGCTTGAATTTTTTTGCTTTCGCGGAATAATAATTCTCAATGATGCACGCCCATTTGGCTAGCTTCAAAACTTCATCATCATTTAGCACGAATTTAAATCTTGCATCATAAGAAACATCAACATTTTCAGTCGAATGCTTTACTCCGTGCTCGCTGTAGATCATCTTGATTTTCTTGCTTCCGAGCTTCTTGCTCAGAATCGGCCTGAATCCTTTTTTCAAGGTCGGCTTGAAGACATAAAACTGGTCAGGATTGACAGCGCCCAAAACAACATTCTCGCCTAGTCCATACGCGCCGTTAATTAAAACAGCATCCTTGAATCCGCTTTCGGTATCAATCGAAAACATAACTCCGGAGCACGCTTTATCGCTTCGAACCATCTTCTGGACCCCAATGGATAAAGCAACCTTAAAATGGTCAAAATGCCGGTCTACACGATAAGAAATCGCCCTGTTGGTGAACAATGAGGCAAAGCATTTCTTGCACGCTTCTATCAGTGCGCGCTCGCCCCTTATATTCAGGTAAGTCTCCTGCTGGCCTGCAAAGCTTGCGTCCGGCAAATCTTCAGCAGTTGCCGAGCTCCTTACTGCAACATCTGTATTTGCGCCGTATTCCTTGCACAATTTTCTGTAAGATGCAAAAATTTCATCTGTGAGCTCTTTTGGGAATTCCGCTTTCAGGATAATCTCGCGAACTTTTCTTCCCCTGTCGCTCAGGTTTTTCATATTGGAAGTGTCTAGCCCTCCAATAACTCTCTTTATCTCATCCTTAATTTTCGCTTTTTCAAGAAGATAATTGTAAGCATAGGCAGTAACTGCAAAACCGTTTGGAATCTTAACTCCTTTTCCTGTCAGGTTCCTGTACATCTCCCCCAAAGAGGCATTCTTGCCGCCGACAAGAGGGACATCTTCAATGCTCAGTTCATTAAACCACAGAACAAACTTTTTTGACTTGTCAGATTTCAAACTACGCACCTCTCTTTGAGCTTATTACTTAAATCCAAGAATATAAAGGTTGCGATTTGAGATTTAATTTAAGTAACTTGAATTAGTAAATTAACACAACAACAAATTTTAAATATGCTTGCCCATTACTGAAATAGGTGATTAAATGCCAAACTTCGTAAGAGTCGCAAGCATCTCAGATTTGAAACCTGGAGAGAATAAAATAGTGTTCATAGAAGATGAGGAAATAGCGCTGTTCAACATAGGTGGAGAATTCTTCGCAATATCCAACTCATGCCCGCACAGGGGAGGCCCTCTTGGAGAAGGGTCCCTTGATGGAGACATCATAACCTGCCCACTGCACGGCTGGAGATTTAATGTAAAGAGCGGAGTGAATGAAGTAATGCCAAATGTAAAAGTTCCGTGCTATCAGGTTAAGGTTGAAGGCAATGACATTCTAGTTTCTTTGGATTAAGTGCATTTCAACAAACTTTTTATTCTGATTTAACTTTTACAATATTTATGAGCCAAAAACAAAGATTGATTGAGTATTGGACTTCTTCAGGCATAATAAAAGACAAAAAAGTGATAGAAGCATTCAAAAAAGTTCCGAGGGAGGCATTCCTAAAGGACAGGAAGGAAGGAGCTTACGGGGATTACCCTCTTCCGATTGAAGGGGGCCAGACCATCTCACAGCCGACAACAGTTATGATTATGACCGAAGCCTTGGAACTGAAAAAAGGCCATAAAGTTCTGGAAATCGGCTCCGGCTCGGGCTATCAGGCGGCAATCATCTCAAAGATTATAGGAAACGGAGGAAAATTAATTTCAACGGAGATAATTCCGGAACTGGCTGAATTTGCAAGAAACAATATCAGGAAATTAAAAATAAAGAATATAGAAATAATAAAGCGCGACGGCTCAAAAGGCTATGCAAAAGCAGCCCCTTACGACAGGATTATTGTAACAGCAGCCTCTCCGGAAATTCCCAGGCCGTTAATAAGGCAATTAAAGGAAAACGGAATCATAATTGCGCCGGTCGGAAACCTCGTCGAGCAAATGATGATAAAAGGGATTAAGAAAGGCAGCAGGTTAATCAAAGAAGAAATTGGGCAGTTTATGTTTGTTCCCTTAAAAGGAAAATAGGGGCATAATTAAATTCTTTTCTTGTTAATTTTAACCCTGAATTTTTTCATCGTCTTCATCGCTTCTTTATAGGACAATAAAATATTTTTGGCGCCATAGTGCGATACAACGGACTGCGCGTTTATGATTCCGAGCTTGATTGCAAATTCTGTGTCTTTACTTTTCAAAAGCCCGCATAAAAACGAGGACGCAAAAGCGTCTCCTGCCCCGGTCGCATCAACTATCCTGACCGGAGGCGGAAATGCATAATAAATGTGCAAATCGTCAATTGCATACAAATTTTTCTTTCCGTCAGTTATAACAGCGATTTTTGGCCCGAGGCCCTTGAGCTTAACAAGAAGATTATCAAAAGAATCATTCCCCACAAGAAGCTCGGCTTCCTCCTTGTTCAAAATTAGCAATTCGGTCCTGCTTAGGATATTTCTCAAATGCCTTTTTCCCTTTTCAGCAAGATAAGAGCTCGGGTTAAAGGCAACTTTTATCTTATTTTTTTGCGCGAATTCAGCAATTTTTTCCAAAGTATGAAAAGACTCGCCCATCATTGCGCTGAAATATATCCATTTTGTTTTGAGTTTTTTGAACGGCACATCGGCAGCCTTTAATTCATCATTAATCCCCTTGTAGGCCAAAATTGTCCTGTCATGGTCCAATGCGTCCAGGATTATTGAATAGCCGGCATTCCCTTTTCCGTGCGCGCACAGTAAATCAATTTTCTCCTGCATTAAGTTTTTGTGAATGAAATCGGAATTTGTCCCCTGACCGAGTTTTCCAATAAAACCAACCTTATGGCCCAGCCTTGACAAAGCAACGGCAGTATTTGTACCCCCGCCGCCAACCGTGAATTCCAATTCATCAATAAGAATTTTCGACCCGCTCGGAAACGCAATCAAATCAGTTTCTCCCTTCGGGTCCATTATCTTTATCAGCTCTGAGAAGTGAGTCTTTGCGAAAACGTCAACAGTTGCGCTGCCAACAGTTATTACGTCGTACATAAATTTTAACTTGAATCAGAAGTTTATATAGTTTGTTGTTTTTATTAAGAAAACTACGAAACGTGTTTTTTAATTTATCCAAAACTCACAACCTTATCAGACTCTTCTACTAACTGCAGCATTTCCTCCATTGTAGAAACAGGGCAAATTTCACTTTCTTCAGTTCCTCTTATTTTTAAGCAAGTTCCGCATGCAAGAATAATGCCCTTGTTTTTCAGGAATTTTTTAATAGTTCCTTCCAGGAAAGGAAATTTATCATCTTTAATAGTTTCAATCTCAACGCCTTTGCCAAGCAAAAATATTTTTACAGAATTACTTTTAGCTAAAGCTTCGTTCCCGAATCTAAAGCAGTTCCATACAGTTTCAGCTTCATTTGTATTCAGGATTATTCCTATTTTCATTGTTGATTCATTTCTATATCAAGCTTTATAGGATTTGTAAGGCAATAAACACCAGGGCACCTTTCCTTGACTAATTGTTCTATTTCTTTTAACTTATCTTTATCAACATCACCGACTTCTACAATCAATTTAACTTTCTCAACAACCGGCTCGTTGCCTAATCCAAATGATTTTGACAGATTTACTTTATTCTCAGCAGTCACTTTCAATTTTTTCAATTCGATGCCTTTCTCTGCTGCAATTGATGCGAAGGTCTGGGCAAAGCAGGCTGCCAAGCCAAACAAGCAATACTGCACAGGGTCTGGTTTTAAGCCAGAGCCGCCCATGAAAGGCGGGCCGTCGGCTTCCACAACAGTACTTCCGTTTGCATGCTCTAAAGTAGATATAAATTGAGGAGTTCCTCCCTCAAAATTCCAACTGCCTTCAACTCTCTTTATCTTTATTGCTTTGCTCTTGTCTTTTTTGACTTCTTCAATAAATGCGCCTGCTTTATCCAAATTTATATTGTTTAGTTTCATAGTTCTCACCTTACGTGAAATCTTCTATTTTTGTGCTTACCGCTTCTTCCTGAACAAATCTTTCCATAGTTTTATAATTCCAATAAAGACTAAAATTATTAATCCAATAAGCAGTAGAACATAAAGCACATTTAGAAAGTTCCAATAACCGAAGCCATATCCATAGTTTCCCATCATTCCATAGCCCATCGTATTGCCTCCCACCATCATGCTCATCATTCCTCCACCCATCATGCCTCCAGATTCACCACAATATATTGTTTTTGCCATATTGATATGGAATTGTTTTTCCGCTTCAGAGCCTTCTTTAAGCCCCATCATTTTATGCATAAGCTCGTGGCTTTCTCCAGGATGCATTAATTCCATTTCATACTCACCAATTATTTCTAACTGGGAATCTGATAGACTTTTGCAATCCACTTTTGAATCAATCAAACCTTTAGCTTCGCTGATTTCCTGTTGTGTGATTGCATTAGCTAGTCCCAAACTTAACAATAAAGCGACAATCACAACAAATATTATTTTTTTCATTCTGACACCTCATAAATTCTTGATGATTTTTCCATTTTCCTTTAATTTTTCTGCCAAAACTTCCCTTATAATATCAAATGCCTTGATGATTTTGGGATTTGTAAGTTTATAATAGATGTTTTTGCCTTTCCTTCTTGATTCCACAATTCCTTTATTTTTCATAATGCCCAAATGCTGAGAAATATTTGCCTGGCTTAGTTTTGTTTTTTCTATAAGCTCTGTAACCGACATTTCTTTGTCCCTCAGGAGATTTAAGATTTCCAGCCTTATATGATTTGAGAATACTTTGCACATTTCCGCATGCAAGCTGTACAATTCTTTCATAATAACATATTAGAATATCCTAATATTTAAATATCTTTCCTTTTTGCTGTTCAAAAACTTATCCTATCCAGAATCTCATGTGCATTGGAAGCGTTCAGGTATTTCTCAATATTTTTGTTTCTCAGCTTCACCAAAAGCATTGTTTTCAGCGATTCCTTTTCCTGGTTTGAAGCCCTTGCAATCCTGTCAGCTTCCACCAGCCCGTAAGGATAGCCGACAAATATCGGGTCGCAGCAGTTTGACACAATTTCATTTATAACCTGTTCCGCCGCCATTTTCTGCACATTAAAAATTTCAAATCTGAAAACATATTTTGATCTTGCATGGAACTTTGCAAAAAACATTTCTGCTTTATGATTATGATTATTTATTTCAGCAATCGGATGGTAAAACCATGTAGGAATTTTTGAGATGCTGGATAAAGCAGCGCTCAAGAGATTCCCATTATCCGTAAACAAAGAATTTGTCTTGCTTATTGCAGTCAAAACTACATTATTTTTAGTGCAGGATTCATACAGCTCATTAAGATATTTATTTTCATTGGTCATGGTGCTTTGAAGGTTCCCGTCAAGAACTATCGCATCGGCCAATTTGCCGTCGCTTGCTGATTTAGCCATTTTAAGCTCGGCAAACCTCCTTATCGCACTGGCCGCGCTGCCTATCTCCGCGCGGTTTATCCCGCTCATCAAGGTAGGGTCAAAAGAGCTGAAAGACATTTCATTAATATTTATTGAATTTCCTGCGCCGAAGAAAGATGCCCTGTAGCATATTTCATTATTTTCATTCACCGCTTTGATAAAAGCAAAAATATCAAATTTTTTCGTATTTATTTTTTTATTGTTTTGGTAGATAACATAGCAGACTCTTATCAAATTAAGCGAAAAGTTGGCAGAGCCTATTATTTCAACATTTCCGCCGTCAACAAAAGCAATCCTTTTGCCGGAATTTGATTTTTTTACTTCGTGAAAATTTTTAATGTCTATTTTATACGCACGGTAACCTTCCCCGGAAAACTGGGGATACATCTCGGTCAGCAGGGATTTTTCATCTATTGACTCTAAAATTTTCTTAATGACTTCGTCGAACATAAGGCATAAGAATGAGGATTAATTTTTAATCTTATTGGTTTCAAACCCCGTAAACTGTCTGCCTTGCGTCGCTGAAATGAGGCGTGTTATCAATCATCCCTCTGTTCATCAGCAGGGCAAGAGCGTACCTCACAGTTCTTTCCGGCAGAAGGGAAGTGTCTATCAAATCTTTCTGGGTCATGTTTCCTTCGTGCGCTAATATTCTATAGACGAGCTTTGCGCTTGCCGGCAAATCTTTTAGCTTGCCTATATTTGTGCGGATAGTCCTTTTTTTCAGCCTGCTTTCCAGCTGGTACTCCTTTGAAAAATTAACAAAATTAGCGGAATAAGGCGATTTCTCGATTGTCAATTCGCCGGAATGCACGGGCATCCTCACTTCCCCGTCAACTATTAACGTCGGATTGGCCCCCTCAATATTTTTGATTTTTATTTTTGTGCTGTCTGACACGACAAGCGGGGAATGCTTTTCAAGGGAGGAAATTGAGGTTATGGTAAAAATATTCGGCTCATCCAGAACAATCGGGCCCCCGGCAGACAATGAATAGCCGGTGCTTCCGGTCGGTGTGGCAGCAACTATTCCGTCGCTTGAATCTTTCCAAAACGTATCATCGTTCAATATCAGGGAATATTTCAGCAAAGAGGCGCTTTTTGATGAAAACAGGCCAATATCGTTCAGGGCAATTGGAGTTATTGTTTTGTCAAAGCTTGCAATCAGCCTTGACCTCTTAAAAATGGTATACTTTTTTTTCTTTATCAGGCTGAGGTAATGCTTCATATTAAGGGCATTTGCCTGCGCGAGAAAGCTCTGGCTTGACCCGGCGGCAAAAAGGGGAATCTGAGATTTTCCAAGCTTCCTGAACGTTTCAAGAATAAACCTATCATCACCGATTGCTATTGCAAGCTCATATTCCTTTTTTAATGCGGTAATGTCTTTTTCGAAATCATATTTCAGCCTGTTTTCTTTCAGGTAAGAAACTGCAATTTTTGCAAGTTCTGCCGACTGCCGGTCCGCTTTGGACATTACAAGATACATACGTCAGAGTAAAATAAATCGATTAATATATCTTTCTGTTTATAGGCAAAATTTGCCGCTTTTTACGATTCTTAACAATTGCATTGCCTCTTCAATTAGGTATATAAACAGAATAACTTTAGCCGGGCTGATGGAAAGCAAACTAATGCAGCCGGACCTGATAAGCGAGGAGCAGAAGCTGATAAATTTGATTCTGGAGCTGAAAAAGCAAAGAAACGCCGTCATTTTGGTCCATAACTACCAAAGGCCGGAAATGTTCAAGATTGCCGATTATATGGGAGACTCCCTCGGATTGTCTGTAGCAGCTGCAAAAACCGAGGCGGATGTAATTCTTTTTTGCGGAGTCAAATTCATGGCTGAAACTGCGAAAGTTCTCAGCCCGCATAAAACAGTCTTGCTGCCAAATCTCGATGCAGGATGTTCCTTGGCGGACATGGCGACCGTTGAAAAATTACAGGCAGTCAAAAAACAATATCCGGATGCTGCCGTCGTAAGCTATGTCAATACAACTGCAGAGGTAAAGGCAATTTCAGACATTTGCTGCACTTCTGCAAATGCAGTTGAAGTCGTAAATTCACTGCCAAACAAGCGGATTATATTCCTTCCGGACAAGAATCTCGGGAGATACGTGCAGGAGCACACCGACAAAGAAATAATTTTATGGGACGGCTACTGTTTTGTGCATGACAAGCTCGATGCAAATACTCTGATGGAGTTCAAGCAGAGATATCCCGATGCCAAAGTAATCGCGCATCCTGAATGCAAAGACGAGTTATTAAAACTGTCAGACCACATCTGCGGCACCGGCGGGATGGCAAAGTTTGCAAAATCCGACGGCTCAAAAGATTTTATTGTAGTGACGGAATGCGGCATGACCGACAAATTAAGGCAGGACGTCCCTGAAAAAAATTTTCTTTCTTTCTGCAATGTATGCCCTTATATGAAATCCACAACTCTCCAGTTAGTTGCCAGGGCATTAATCACAAACCAAAATGAAATTACATTGCCGGATAATATTATAAGAGATGCGCGAAAAGCAATAGACAGGATGCTGGCAGTTTCAAAAAATGCTGCCTAGAGACAATCTTATTCTTGAGTTTTGGGACAGAAAGAAGGAATTGGGTATAAAAAATAAAGAGTATGCTAAATTCGCAAATGATTTAATCGGAATTCTCCTTAAACATGACATAAATAAAGGCGACACAACATCAAATTCATTAATAAAAAACAAAGAGATAACTGCAGTTATTATTGCAAAAGAAAAGGGAATTGTTGCAGGGCTAGAAGAATTTTCTTTGATTAACAAAGATTTAAAATTAAAGTTTCTTAAAAAAGACGGAGATAAAATAAAATATGGGGATGTTTTAATTGAAATAAGCGGAAATGCCAATAAAATCCTTGAACGGGAAAGGGTTTCATTAAATTTATTGCAGAGAATGAGCGGAATCGCAACAAATGTAAATAAATTAAATAAAAAATTAAACAATAAAATAAAATTGGCTGCAACCAGAAAAACTTTATGGGAGCTGCTGGATAAAAAAGCAGTCAGCATCGGCGGCGGATTGACGCACAGATTAAATTTAAATGACGGAGTTATAATAAAAGACAACCACCTGAAAATTTTAAATGATAATTTTGAAAGTATAATCAATTCTGTTAAATTCAAATCAAAGTATATTGAGATAGAAATCGAAGACAAAAATCAATCCTTTGATGCTGCAAGAATAATAACAGAAATCAAAAAAGATAAAAAATTAAAAAATATCCTTTTTGCTATAATGTTTGATAAAATCCCACCAAACGAAATAAAAGAGATTATTAATGATTTAAAAGATAAAAAATTGTATGATGATATTTTATTTGAGGCATCCGGGAATATAAATGAAATTAATCTTACAGATTACGCAGATTGCGGAGTGGATGTCGTTTCCATTGGCTCGATAACAAACTCTGCAAAAATACTGGATATGTCGCTCGAGATCAAATGAAAGCAGGGGTAATTGGCTGCGGATTTATTGGAACGGAAGTTGCCGAGTTCATTGACAAAGATAGTTCTTTTAATTTGATTGGGATAAATGATATTGATAAAAATAAAGCTGATGAATTAATTAAAAAATTAATAAAGAACAAACCCCTGTTTATGGATCTAAATGATTTAATAAAAAATTCAGACTTGATAATTGAATCGGCAACAAAAAATATAATTGAGCCTATATTAAAAAATGAAAATCTTGACAAAAAAGGCAAAAAATTATTGATAATGAGCACCGGCGGGCTGATTAACAATCTGGATTTACTAAGCAAAATAAAAAATTGCGAAATATTGCTTCCCTCAGGGGCCATTGCAGGATTGGATGCCCTTAAGTCCGTTTCAGGAAAAATAACATCATTAAGCTTGACAACAACAAAGCCCGTAAGGGGATTGGAAGGCGCGCCTTATATCATTAGCAACAAAATTAATTTAAGCGAATTAAAAGGCAAAAAATTAATTTTTGAAGGAAATCTAAAGGAAGCCGTTGCCGGTTTTCCGCAGAACATCAATGTGGCAGCAACATTATTTCTAGCATCAAAATTTGAAAATATCCAAGTAAAAATTGTCGCAGATCCAAATACAAAATTCAACACGCATGAAATTGAAGCAAAAGGGGATTTTGGAATAATAAGCATAAAAACACAGAATCTTCCAAGCAAGAACCCAAAGACAAGCTATCTGGCCTTATTGAGCGCAATACAGGCGATAAAAAATCTGAAAAATAACATAAAAGCCGGAAATTAAAGCGCCTTTTCATAACTTTTTTATATTATCGACTAAATTCTATTAAATATACCAAAATATAAAATAAAATGTATGAATTAATCATCTGCGAAAAGCCGGCTGCCGCAAACAAGATAGCAGAAGCTCTCGCCGACGGGAAAGCAATAAAGGAAAATATCCAGGGCGTCCCTTACTACAAATTAACCCACGGCAAAAAAGACATTGTTGTTGCATGCGCCGTCGGCCACCTTTACGGATTGGCTGAAAAAGTAAAGAAAGGCTGGATATTCCCAGTGTTCGATATAGAATGGCAGCCGGTTTCTGAAAATTCCAAGGGGGCTGCGTTCACTAAAAAATATCTTAATACAATTAAAAAACTTGCAAAAGATGCCAATGAGTTCACAGTAGCCACAGATTTTGACCAGGAAGGGGAAGTAATTGGATTAAATATCGTGCGCTATCTCTGCAAAAAAAAAGATGCGAACCGCATGAAGTTCTCAACATTAACCAAAGACGAATTAAGGGAATCCTACAATAACAAATCAAAACACATAGAATGGGGCCAGGCAGAATCCGGCGAGGCACGTCATTTTTTGGATTTCTACAACGGAATTAATTATTCTAGGGCATTGACCGCAGCAATAAAAACAACAGGAACTTTCAAGCTAATGTCAACCGGCCGGGTGCAGGGCCCTGCATTAAAAATAATTGTTGACAGAGAAAAGGAAATAAAAGCGTTTGTCTCAAAGCCATTCTGGCAGATTGAGTTTTTAGGAGAGCACAACGGCAAGGAAATAATTGCATGGCACTCACAAGACAAGTTCTGGGAAAAAGAAAAAGCTGATGCAGTCATAGAAAAAACAAAAAACCAGAAAGAGGCAAAAATAGACAATCTGGACAGAAAACAGTTCAACCAGATGCCGCCGTTTCCTTTTGACCTCACGTCGCTGCAGGTTGAAGGCTACCGCTGCCACGGAATTTCTCCAAAAGAAATTCTGGAAATTGGGCAGGAGCTTTACACTGCAGGCTACATTTCATATCCGAGAACATCAAGCCAGCAGCTTCCTCCGGCGATAGGATACATGAAAGTCATGAAAGATTTGGGAAAGCAAAATAAATATTCTGATTTAGCCAAAAAATTGCTGAAAAAAGCTTCCCTGAATCCCAACAACGGGAAGAAAACGGACCCAGCGCACCCCGCAATATACCCCACGGGAATTATTCCGGCAGAGCTTACCGAAAGGGAATCAAAAATATATGACCTGATTGTAAAAAGATTCCTTGCGACATTCTCGGAGAATGCGGTAAGGGAAACAATGACCGCAGACTTGAACTGCAACAATGAAATTTTTATCGCAAAGGGAACAAGAACAATAGAGAAAGGATGGCACGAGTTCTACTCCCCTTATGTGAATCTTGAGGAAATTGAGCTCCCAAATATGAAAAAAGATGACAAAATTAAAGTCAATAAGATTGAGCTAATAACCAAGGAAACCCATCCTCCAAAAAGGTACACTCCGGCATCTATAATAAAAGATTTGGAAAAAAGAAATCTCGGAACAAAGGCCACGAGGTCGGAAATAGTGGATACGCTGTTCCAGCGCGGGTACGTGCAGGGCAAGGCAATCGAAGCCACAAACCTCGGAATTTCAATGGTTGAAACTCTTGAAAAATACTGCCCTAAGATTCTGGATGAGGACTTGACAAGGCGTTTTGAGATAGAGATGGACAAGATAAGGGAAGGCAAGCAAAAAAAAGAGCAGCTTCTCGAAGATGCAAAAGACGCGATAATAAAAATAACCACGGAATTAAAAAAACACCAAAAAGAGATTGGAACCGATTTGCAGAAAGCAAACAAGGAAACGCAGGATGAAATGTCTTTCCTGGGGATTTGCCCGGTGTGCAAAGTAGGGAATATTACAATGAGGCGCGGAAAATTCGGAAATTTTTGTGCTTGTAACAGGTATCCGGATTGCAAAACAATTTTTTCCATACCGAAAAATGCTTTGATAAAGCCTGCAAAAAAAGAATGTGAGGCGTGCGGCTATCCAAAAGTTTTGGCGATAAAAAAGGCAAGGCAGCCAATGGAATTCTGCCTGAACCCGAAATGCCCGACAAAACTGGTTGAAGGCCAGGCAGGAGTGGATGCAAAAGCAATTGCAACAGGCGAAGTCAAAAGAAAATGCCCAAAATGCAGTGACGGAGATATTGTACTGAGAAGCTCGATTTACGGAAAATTTTATGGGTGTTCTAAATATCCAAAATGCCGCTATACTGAAAAATTGGTAAATAATAATAAAGATAAGGATAAAGAAAATAATGAATAGTCCCCAATCCACAAACTTCTTAAATCTCCAATAATTTCTTGCTATTATGAAAAAAATGCTTTTTATTCCATTCTTAATATTAATTTTAATCCCATCTGTTTTTGCCGCCCAGGGCCACATGAAGTTATTGGCAGTAAAGGAAACAGAAACCGGAATGGAAGGTGGGGTCGCAGACTTATACCTGGAAATAGTGCCGGGCTCAGGCAGGGTTTTTCTCGAAACATTCCCGCTGACAAAAACAGACACCCAAATGTCGACAAGGTTTGCCAAGGCAATGGCATGTGACTTAACAAATAAAGACTGCAATAATTATGATTTTTTTTATACCATAACCGCCGACTCCTCGATCATTGCGGGCCCCAGCGCAGGCGCTTC
Source organism: Candidatus Nanoarchaeia archaeon (assembly GCA_035288925.1). Taxonomy (GTDB): domain Archaea; phylum Nanobdellota; class Nanobdellia; order Woesearchaeales; family GW2011-AR4. Next base: position 11,740 of record DATDYS010000067.1, on the reverse strand, counting down.
CATTGCTGTACTGACGGTCGCCATGCTGGAAAATTTTAACTTGAATGAAAATTATGCCATAACCGGAACAATCAATTCAGGAGGGCTGATAGGCCCGGTTGGCGGATTAAAAGCCAAAGTCGAAGGGGCGAAGAGAGCCGGCCTGAAAAAAGTGTTTATACCCGCTGGAGAAATAATTGCAAAAGTTGGCAACGAAACCGTTGATTTGAAAAATTTGTCAAAAGAGCTTGAGATAGATATTGTGGAAATATCTACGCTGGACGAAGCGGTGGAAGAATTTACCGGGCATGAATTGACAAAAAAATTCGAAAATATAGAAATAGACGGGCAATACAGGAATACAATGAAATCCCTGGCAAAATCACTGTGTGACCGAAGCAGCCAGCTCAAGTCAAATGCGTCAAAAATAGATTACCCAAACGCATCCGTGCTCAGGGAAGACGCAAACAATTTGACTTTAAAGGGAAAAGAAGCTTTTGAGAAACAGACTTTTTATTCTTCGGCAAGCTATTGCTTTGGTGCAAATATTGGGTATTCAACATTATTGTTGTTATCAAAAAATCTGTCAAAAGTGCAGTCAGTTAATGAAGCCAACAGGTTAAAAAAAGAGATAAGCGAATTTAGAATCAAAATTGACAGCACGAAAAGAAAAACAATAACTGACCTGGAAGCGTATATTGTAATCAGGGAAAGGCTCTCGGAAGCTGAAGATTCCGCCAATGAGGCGCTGGACATATTAAACAAAACCAACAGGACAGAATTTGCCGCAAGAGATCTGGCGTATTCTTCTGAAAGAATAAAATCAGCAGGCTCGTGGTCCCAGTTTCTTGGAAAAAGCGGCAAAGAGTTTAATCTCGATAAAGACGTTCTAAAAAAATCCTGCCAGGCCAAAATCAGCGAAGCGGACGAGCGCGCCCAATATGTTGAATTATATTTTCCCGGGACAATGGGCAATGTAAGGAAAGAAATAGGCAATGCAAACTCCAATCTGGAAAATGAGGATTTTGAGCTTTGCCTTGCAACAGCAAGCCGCGCGAAAGCTGACGTCGACGTGATTTTGAGTGTTTTCGGGGTTGACAGCGAGCAGTACAAAAATATAGTTGAAAGGAAGCTGGATATTGTCAAGAACAATATTGCCGAGGAAACTACAAAAGGGGTTTTCCCGATATTAAGCTACAGCTACTACGAATATGCGAACTCATTAAAAAACAAAGATATTTTTTCAGCTCTTCTCTACTCGGAATATGCCCTTGAGCTGGGGGATTTGGATATTTATTTCAGGGAAAATTCCCCTGCAAAAAAAACAATCCGTATCGACAGCAAAATGCTTGGAATTTTCCTGGCCGGCATTGCCGTAGGCGCAGTAGCAGTTTCACTGATTAGAAATCCAAAAAAGAGTTCTCCAAGAAAAAGAAAAAAATAATTTAACTTTTCAAAAATTAATAATTTAAACTAACAAATAAAACCAGAATAATAAACCCAAGCAGAACAAATTGCTTTGTCCTGCCGGGAAAAAAGAGGTGATAGATTATCACTTTTGCAAGTGATATTATCACTGTGAGATAAAATATACAATTTATTACTAAAAAATGAAAACGCTCCTATTTAAATATTTCCATCAGATTATTATTTTGTCGTCACTGCTTAGCGTAACTTTTCTTATAATTTCATGCGCGCCTAATCTAATATCAGGCAATGCAATCCGGGAGGAAAATGCAAAAAGCCCGGAAGTTTATTTCTGCCCAAAAGACGACTGCAGCAAAGTGTTCGAAAGAAATATTGACTCTGCAAACTTTTCAGTACACTGCGCTTTTTATGATATAAATCTTAAAAACATGATAAACTCGCTGTCTAAAAAAAGCATAATGGCAGACGTAAAGATAGTGATAGACAACTCAAACAATGACAGCCAGTTAAAAGGCTCCGGAGTGAGGGGAGACAGCAGCAGCCAGCTCATGCACAACAAGTTCTGCGTGATTGACAAAAAAACCGTTCTGACCGGCTCTTTCAACCCGACCGGCAATGACAATTCCAAAAACAACAACAATGTCTTGGTCATTTATTCAAAAACGCTTTCAGAAAACTATGAGGACGAGTTCAGTGAATTATGGGGCGGCAAATTCAGCGGCGGAAGCAAAGTTAAGCATCCAATAATTTACGTAAACGGAATAAAGATTGAAAGCTATTTCTGCCCGGAGGACAGCTGCGAGTCCCATATAGTGAATTTAATCGGCAGCGCCAAGTCCAGCGTCTATTTCATGGATTTCAGCTTTACTAGCAGGGAAATTGCAGACGCAATCATATCAAAGAAAAATCTCAACACAAGGGGGGTTGTCGATTCCAGCCAGTCTTCGGGCAAGTATTCTCAACTAAAAAACATGCAGGATGCCGGAATAGGTGTGATAAAAGACAAAAACAAATACAAGATGCACCATAAGGTCTTCATAGTCGACAACGAAACCGTTGCCACGGGCAGCTTCAATCCCACCTCCAGCGGCGACGAAAAAAATGACGAGAATGTCCTGATAATACACGATAGGAATATCACTTCTTATTTCCTGGCTGAATTCAATTCCATTTCTTAGCAAATAGAAAATTTTTTAAACTAGTTCGTCAATGTTTGTTTTGACTTAAAATGCCGAAGGAAGAGGAAAAAGAAGATGAGTCTGATCCTTACAACGACAAGGTGAAGGACGAGGACAGCGATGACCTTGAAGATGAGGATGAGGACTACAAGGATGACGACAAGGACAAAGACGAGGACGAAGATGAGGGGGATGAGGAGTAGGCAGCGGATTTCTTGATTTTCACAGGGCATTATAATAAGCTTTAAAAACATCACGCAATTTTTATTTTCCATGGGCGAAGTTCTGACTATAGGCACAGTTGCTTTTGATACTATCCGGACTCCATTCGGGAAAGTTGAAAAAGCCCTTGGGGGCAGTGCAACTTATGCCTCCTACTCCGCCAGTTTTTTTTCAAAGCCGAATATCCTGTCTATCGTTGGAAAAGATTTTCCAAAAGAGTACATTGAATTGCTAAAGAACAGGCAGATTAATCTTGACGGGCTGCAAGTATCCGGAAAAACATTTTTCTGGGAAGGATTCTACGAATTTGACATGAACGAGGCCAAGACAAAAAAAACCGAGCTTAATTCCCTCGCTGATTTCCAATTAAAAATGCCGCAAAATTACAGGGATATTGATTATGTTTTTCTTGCAAATATTGACCCGGAATTGCAGCTTGAGACGCTAAATCAAATGAAAAAGCCTAAATTTGTTGTAATGGACACGATGAACTTCTGGATTACGAGCAAAAAAAAATCATTATTGGAAGTCATAAAAAAAGCCGATGTGCTGCTGCTTAATGACGGAGAAGCAAGGCAGCTGTTCGGCACGGTTAGTTTGGTAAAAGCGGCCAAGTCAGCCTTAAGCCTTGGCCCAAAAGCAGTTATAATCAAAAAAGGCGAGCACGGCTCTTTGTTATTCACAAAAGACACACACTTTAGCGCTCCGGGATATCCTCTTGAAGAAATAAAAGACCCAACCGGATGCGGAGACTGCTTCGGCGGGGCATTTATCGGCTATCTCGCAAAGACAAATGATTTAAGTGAATCCAACATGAGAAAGGCAGTTGTATATGGGAGCGTCGTTGCATCATTTAATGCAGAAGAGTTCAGTTTAAACAGGCTCAAAAGTCTTACAATGAATGAAATAGAAGAAAGATATGGAGAATTTAAAGAAATAAGAAAATTTTAATTAATTCTGAATTTAATCTTTCCAGTATTGTTTGTTGACGAAAATTTTGGAAACAACGTTTCCTGTTACAACTGGTGTTGAAGTCTTCGCAACAGGAACTTGAGTAGAGCTTCCTCCGCTGGAGCCACCGCTTGATATGGGTGGATCATAACAGTTGGAGCTAACCCAGCTGATTACATCCTGCTTGGTTATTGATGTCTCTTTAATGCAGGCACCGTCTTTGCAGCCACTGGGGCAGTCATATATAGATTTTGCCCCGCCATTTACATCGCAGTAATATTCTACAATTTGTTTATCATTGTAGCAAAAGTCCCATTGACCCGCATCATTTGCCCCAGATTTCATAAAACCTTTTACATAATAGTCTTTTCCGCCGTCGGAATCTGTGCATTGTTGAAGATTACCAGGCCTCACTGTTATTTCATCAGAGGCGGTACCATCAGGACCGGTGCATATCAAACGAAATACAGTATCTGATGTTATAGTTGCATACCTGGTATTGCCCGTATCGCTCCAGACAAGATTACCTTTATCTATATTGGTACCGCGGTAAACATCACATGACTTAGCATTCGTTGAAGTCCAGGTTATTTTTACTGAAGAATTATAGGGAACAGTAACAATCGAACCAGCGCCATTGGCAGTGATGTCAGCAGTAACCTTCACTTGAGGCTTGTTTGATTTGAATACGTCCAATATTGAATTTCCCGTAGCAGCTGAAGCCGTGGATTTCCCGGCTGCAGCAGATTGTGTTGTTGTTGGAATTGGTGGTATAGTTAAATCAGCGCAATTTACGTTTACCCAGCTGATTACATCCTGCTTAGTTATTGCACTTCCCTGAACACATTTTCCATCTTTGCGTCCGTTGGGGCAATTGCAATCCTGCAGGCAGGTATTTATTGAAAAATTGGCATAATGAATTGGGTAGTCTTGGTAATCAGTATATGCAATAAATGTAACTTTTAGCTCAGTTCCGTCTGCAAGGAAATCTTTGTCACCAACTTTGAGTTTTCGGGTTGTCTGGCCATTGACGACAAACTGCGCCCCGACATCGCTTAGGGCGGATAAGGTTACTTCGTAATCTTTATTGCCGACAGTAAATGTGCCTGTTCGCCCTTCCCGCAAAGAATTAACTGCCATTTCTCTTTCATCGCAAACTCCATTCCCGCAGGCTGACCTTATGCAAGCCCCGTCTTTGCAGCCACTGTGGCAGCCATATATGGATTTTGCCCCGCCATTTACATCGCAGTAATATTCTACAATTTGTTTATCATTGTAGCAAAAGTCCCATTGACCCGCATCATTTGCCCCAGATTTCATAAAACCTTTTACATAATAATCTTTTCCGCCATCAGAATCCATGCATTTTACTCCCTGTTGGCCGCAATCAAAAGCTGCATACTCAGCTTTCCCATCCATAGTTGTTATGGGAAGCTTATCTGTACTACAGCTACTCTTCCAAGTAAGAGTTTCACCACGATAACCAGAAACAACGCCTCCAGCTGTCCCTACACCACTAAAAGTATAAAATTTCCCATCGCGATTAGTAGCATAACAAGATTGAGTTGTGTTAGAACCGCTAAAAACACATTTAACCTGCTCACTTATAATCTGTGTTGCGTTTACTCCACAATAAAACGTAGCGTGTTCACTTTGCCCATCAATAACGGTGTAGGCATAGCCGCCGCATGAGCTTTTCCATGTGACTTTCTCCCCTTTATCACCCGAGACATCAACTACACATGTCCCTACTCCTTTACAGCTCCATTTTTCAGAATAGCAGGACTGCTCTGCTGTGGAATCTGTGAAAACGCATTTTACCTGCTCCTTAACCAATTCTGCTGTGGCTGTGCTTACATCACAAACCTGCTTATAATCACTGCAGCAGTCGCCATAATTATCACAGGCGGCATCACATGCGCAATCTGAAACCTGGCTTTTGGAGTTGCAGTAGGTCCCTCCACTTGGATTCTTGCAGGTTCCGGCTTTTGCATTGGCAAGAGCAACAGAAACAGAAAACATCAATATTAAAATAATAATGTAGGCTCCGCTTCTTTTTAACATCCCGGTCATTCCCCGATTAACTTATATTTAAACATTTCTAAAGAGAATTTTGAGATATTATCCATTATCTAAAAATTGCGGATTTTTAGATTTCGAAAACCCCATAGGTTTTCTCTATGTCAAAATTCTCTAAGAAAACTTTGAATGAAATATAAAAAGTGATGAATGATTCAAAATTTTCTAAATCTCCTCCTTCAAATTCGTCGTCACAACCATGGTCATCGTTGATTGTATTTCTTTCTTATCTTTCCTAAAATTCAATACAAACTCGTGGAATTCTTCGACATTTTCGAATTTTAATTTTATCATCAGATCATATTCACCCGTGATTCCAAAAACTTCTTTTACATGGGAATCATGAAGAATTTTATTATCAATATATTCTGTTGTTCCTCCTTTGACAAGCATGAACACGATAAAATTTTCCCCAACTTCTTTATTGTTTAATTTTATTGTAAATTTTTCAATTACGCCGTTCTCAAGAAGCTTTTGAATTCTCTGGTGGACTGTGCTCGGCCTTATTTTTGTTTTCTTGGAGATCTCCCTTATAGGTTCCCTTGAATCCTGCTTCAGAATGTCAATAATCCTTTGATCCTTGTTATCAATCTCCATAAGGTTGTAAAGGCCCCCTGCGGAGAAAACTAAATTGGGGGAATTTCGCAGAGAGCCTCTAACGGAAAATTAAATTTTCCAGAAAATATATAAATCTTTCGTTTTTTGTCCAGTTTTTATTAAAATAATTGGAAATTTTCCAATATTTATTGAAGAAATTATATAAATATCTATTTAATACCCTATCCAAGGTGATTTTCATGGACAAAGGAAGCAATTATGAAGTCAAAGATATGAAATTAGCAGGGCAGGGAAAACTAAACATTGAGATTGCAGAGTCAAGAATGCAGGCATTGATAAAAGTCAAGCAGAAATTCCAGAGAGAAAAGCCGCTGAAAGGAACAAGGATAGGAATGGCTCTTCACGTCACGAAAGAAACAGCAGTTCTCGTAAGAACATTGATTGCCGGAGGGGCAGAAGTTGCAATTACCGGCTGCAACCCATTAAGCACGCAGGATGACGTTGCCGCTGCACTTGCTGAAGAAAATGTCAAAGTGTGGGCCTACAAAGGCGAGTCCAAAGAGGACTATTATCGGTATCTGAATGAGATAATATCGTTCAAGCCGAACATAACCATTGATGACGGCTGTGATTTGGTTTCTGAGATTCACAAAAAGCATGCACATTTGATAAAAGAAATGATTGCAGGCTGCGAGGAAACCACAACCGGAATTATAAGATTGAAAGCTATGGAACGTGATAATGCGCTGAAATATCCGATGATTGCCGTTAATGACAATAAAACAAAGCATTTGTTGGATAACTATATAGGGACTGGGGAATCAACTTGGGACGGCATTAAAAGAGGAACAAATGTTTTAGTTTCAGGTAAAAGCGTTGTCGTAGCAGGTTATGGCTCATGCGGCAAAGGGGTTGCCCTGCGAGCAAAAGGAATGGGAGCAAGTGTAATTGTAACAGAAGTTGACCCATTCAGGGCATTGCAGGCATTATACGACGGATATCAGGTAATGAAAATGGATGATGCTGCAAAAGTCGGAGATATTTTCATAACCGTAACCGGAGATATTAATGTAATAAAAACAAGGCATATGGAAAAAATGAAAGATGGCGCGATTATCTGCAATTCCGGCCATTTTGATGTTGAAATAGATTACAAAGGATTAAAATCGATAGCAAATAGTATGAAAGAAGTAAGGCCATTAGTAGAGGATTTTACATTAAAAAATGGGCATAAAATAACTTGTCTTGCTCAAGGACGATTGGTCAACTTGTCTCTTGCAGAGGGGCACCCCAGCGAAGTTATGGACACTTCATTTTGCGGACAGGCTTTGGCTTGTGAATTTGCAGCAAAAAATAAAGAAAAAATGAAACCGGAAGTAATTCAACTGCCAGAAGAAATAGATAATCACATCGCAGAGCTGAAATTAGAAGCCTATGGCGTGGAAATAGACAAGCTGGATGAAGAGCAAATTAAGTATCTCAACTCCTGGGAAGAAGGAACTTAATTTTTTTATTTATTTTTATTTAACATATTTTAATCTGGGGACTGAGCAAAGCGAAGTCTCCACTCAACGAAAATGACTAGCATTTTCGAGGTGCTCGAAAACTTTTAGTTTTCGACATTTTGATGAAACTTTTTTCGATAAAAAGTTTCTCGTCGACTTGCTCGCGAGAACGCTCGCAAGCTCGCGTTCAAGTCAAGGGGCGAAACCCTTGTTTTATTTCTTAAACATCCTAGAACTCAGAGTTTCATTTAATTTTTTCATTTCTTCTTCGCTTAATTTTTCCTTCCTGAACAGTCTTTTATGCGAATACTTGCCGTAAAGAAAAACTGCAAACAGCGCCAGAATAATCGCAAGCACTATCCATAGATTATTCCAGCTGAATCCCAAGTTAGTTCCAACAACAGCCCCAGTTATCAGGTTCTGATTTTGAGTGGCATTATTTTTTATTATGGGCTTCTTGCATGGTTCGCAAACTCCGCCGCAGTCAATATCTTCTTCATCCTGGTTTTTTGTTCCGTCGCTGCAGGTTTCTTTTTTAACTTCCGGAACTGCGCAGCTTCTGCTCTGCTCGGGTATTGTGTCCTGAGGGCATTTCTGGTTCAAAGTAAACACAGGAACTCCCACCAAAACACATTTTCTAGTTTGTTCTTCATTTTCGCATGAAGACCATTCATCGCATTTCCAGTTTAAGCTGCAGACATAGCCGCTTCCTCCGCCACCTCCCCCTCCACCGCCGGACGAACTAGAAGAAGAAGAACTGGAAGAAGTCTCCTGAACATCTGCATTAAAAGCAGTTGAATTGGAAAAATTCATTGTATTGCCATAATTGTCAAGGCATCTGGCATAATATCTTCCTGACGTGTCAGAGCTGTAGGAAATTGAATTTGAATGTGATGTGCTGCTTGTTGATGACATATTAGTCATGCTTGTGAAATTTAAGTCGGAAATTGCAAAAGCACATGTTGCATTTTCGTCCGTTGCAGCTGATAGAGTGACAGTTATTGTTGTCGAGCCTGAATTTGATGTGATAATTGACGTTACTTTTGGCGCTTTCGTGTCAAGAATTTCTATTATCAGTGTACCTGATATATTTGAATCATTCTCAATTGTAATGTCAACGGATATATTGCCAATATTCTGCGGAGTGAAATTAATTATCCCTTCATTGGTTATGTTAAAAAAAGAAGAGTTGTCATAAAAATTCATATTGTCGCTGTCCAGATCGGTGTAATTCACATCATAAACAAACAGCTCATTTCTCTCTGCCTGTACAACCCCGAGTGAGGGATTAAAGAACTGCAATGAATTTAGTATAATCAAATTGCTACCATTCACAAATTCACTCCAGTTTGTTCCGTCAAAAACTTTTACACTAACTGACCAGTTCTGGTTTTTTGTTGTGTTTGTTGGATTGATAATAGTAAAATTTCTGAATTCTATTTTTTCAGTTCCGTTTATGTACCACCAAGTCTCACTTCCGTTTTGTGTGTCTCCATCTATATCACTAAAAGTCCATCCAATAACTAAAGAGCCATTTGTTCTGTTAAGAAAGTCTGTGTTATTCAACATCACATTTGAAATATTTGGAGCGTCATTTACTGGGGTTACGTTTATTGTTACATTGTTTGAATAGGTTATATTTTGGCTGTCATTTGCAAAAAATTTGGCATATCTTATTCCATTGAAATTCAACGGCGGAATTAAATTTGCAATTCCTGATGATTGATTGATGATTACTGAAATATTCTCCAAATCAGAATATCCGAAAGTTAAATTCTGTGCATCCAAATCTGAGAAATTACCGCTTAGATTCAATGAAAAGTTTGTGTCTTCGGGAAAAGATATATTTGAAAAGTTCCCAATAAAGGAAGGCACCCTATTATCAGCTATTACAACATTATTATCTATAGTAAATCTATCCCCCCCACTGCTGTAAGGCGCAAATATTATATTTCCTATCGAAGCATTAGAGCACAACTGGCCTCCAGCTATGGTATTGGTAGTAGAGCCACCACTAAGAGTTATATTAAAAATTCCTAAATCAAAAAAGAATTTAACTGTAAAATTAGTTGGATTCAGAAAATCAAAGCCACCACAGTTATTATCACAAATCGGACTAAAAGTGTTTGCATTGCAATCAAATTTTTCTATCTTATCATTAAATGATGCTTGAGCCTCATCATTTATCCTTAACTTAAGGACATATCCGGAGCTATTGCTTGAATTGTATTCAACTATATATTTATAGTTACTGTGTGAGCCATCAGCTTGTGCCTGACCTTCAAAAGAATGTACTAAATTCTGGCTTAAATTTAAAAAATTTACTCTAGTGCCGCTTGCATTAAATATAAGAGATACATTGTTTGGTCCGCCTTTATACGTCGCACTATCATTCAAATAAACATTTGTCGGCACCTGCGCAAAAACATTTAGAGATGCAGTTATTATAAAGAAAATAAAAAATAAACTTAACTTAAACCCGTCAACACCCACATTAACCCCCAATGAGTAAAATGGTTAGCCCTTTTTAAAATTAACTAAAAAGTGAGCTGTCAAGTAAGCGTTTGGTAAAAACAAAGTTTATATGGGGATTTATATTATTTTCATTTCTGGCTTTCTGCTTGTAGATAATTTTGCAGAGTATTTATATTCAAAAATACAAACATTTAAATACTAAGTAATCTTAATAAAGATTACAATGATACTACAGGCATTAAAGCACGAATCAATAAGAAAGATTTTAGGAAAAGTGGAGATAATCACAATCATAAAGAAAATGGAAGGCAGAAAACTGAAGCAAACAGAAAGGAATTACCTGTATAGGTCAATTAGGCCAAAATTAATAGCGGCAAATATATTGGCATCTGAGAATATACTAAAAGAAATAAACAAAAGCAAAAAAGATGAGGATCATACAATAGAATTCAACCTTTCCCATTATGGCTATGAACTTATATCATTAAAGGGGAAAAAATCAAAAATAATGCCCATTGAAGAATTAATAATAAAAATTATTATGAAGCCAAAAGCAAGATTCATAGAGGCGATTCCAATATTAATAATAAAAAACAAAATCAATAAATTAAAACTGCTTGAATTGGCATCTGTTTATGGCATAAAAAACAAGATAGGATATTTAATAGAAACGGCAATGATGATAAAAGAAATAGATTACCTAAAAGATTTAATAGCATACCTAAAATCAAACAAAGACAATGAAGAATCCTTCCTGGTTGAAGGAGATTATGAATTCCTTTCAAAAGAATCTCCTGAAAGAGTAAGAAAATGGAATCTTCTTGGAAGATTTTTCGATGAAGACTTCATAAGAAACTCAAAGGTGTACCTATGATTGATAAAAATGACCTGCTGGAATGGCTCAGAGCAGCCGATAAGAAGCTAAAAAAGAAAATAGTGCTGATAGCTGTCGGAGGCACTGCAATGACGCTTCTTGGCCTGAAATCTTCCACCAGAGATGTCGATTTTTGCATCAAGTCAGAAGATAAAAAAGATTTTGAGAAAGCCTTGGGCAAAAAATTCAACGTTGACCTGTTCACAGACGGCTACATTTTCTCCGAGCAGCTGCCTGAAGATTACGCAGAGAAATCAAAGGAAATCCTGAATCTTAACAGCCTGTCATTAAAAGCCCTAAGCCCGGTTGATATAGTAATAACCAAGGCTGCAAGGCTGAATGCAAGAGATGAAGAGGATATACGGGCTCTTTCCAAATATGTTGATAAAGAAGAATTAATCAGGAGATTTGAGAGTGTTGTCAATTCCTATTCCGGCAAAGAAGAAGACTACAGGCATCATCTTAGAGTTGTTTTAAAGAGGTTTTTCTAA
>DATDYS010000066.1:0-5516 GCA_035288925.1 Candidatus Nanoarchaeia archaeon | reverse complement strand
AATCGAAGACAAGCTCGCAAAATATTTCTCCCTTACTTCTCTCGCTTTGAAAAAAGTCAAAATTGTTGAAGCACACAGAAAACAAGCTGAAGATTTACTAGACTTGGCGCAAAGGTATTTTGATGATGCTAAATTCTTTGAGAAAAAGGGCGATTTGGTGAACGCATTCGGCGCAGTCTGCTATTCGCACGCTTTCCTGGACATAGGAGCAAGACTAGGATTCTTTGATGTCGGCAAGGACAGCAAAATGTTTATGGTGGATTAACTCGCAAACGGAAACAGGACAAACCATACGGCATTGCCCACTACAAGGAATATTCCAATCCATCCGATTAAAGTTTCACTCTGCAAATACGGGACTAAATACGCTGTAATGTAAGGAATATTCCACTCTGTGAAGAAGGAAATAAAAGCCAAAGAGACGACCAAATCAGCAAAGTTGTGAATCAGGGACAGCACTATAAGCCCAAAATGGGTTGATAGGTCTTTCACTTCATTAATAATGTCCAAAAAAATAAAGACAATGAATACTGCAAATGCTGCAACATAGATATAAGGATTAAGCTTCAGCGAAAAATATTTTCCAACATAGCCGAGAAGCAGAAGTCCGCAGATTATTCCTACAACAGCATCCTCAATTTCAAAAATTGCCTTCATCGGATGCAATTCTAAAAGAACTTGTTAATAAAGATTGCTAAAAAATAAAAAAGCTATTTCCTTCCAAAATAAAAGAATTTGTCAATGCTGACATCTTCCGACTTGTAATCCCCGAATCTCGGCCTTATCGGCTCGGAGTTCTTTGCAGAGCCGCTTACGAATTCCACTTTTCTTTCGCCGTCTGGCCTGCAGTCTACAATCTTGACATCTTTTTTAGCTGAAACTGCCGGTTCTTCATAAGCAGGCTGTTCTTCTGAAACTTGTCTTGAAGCGTGATGTGCTTGCTGCGGCTGGAACTGCATTCTTGAAACCTGGCTCTTCATTGAATTAAGCTCGCCATTCAGAGAATTAAAAGCAAGTTTCAAAGAATCTATCTCCTGCTGCAACTTTTTTGTTGCCATCTCAACCATCAATTCAAACCTTTTCTGTGTAAAAGCATCAAGTTGCTGTTCCATGTTATCATACCTCTTTTATTTTTAGTGTTTATATCAAGTGACTTTCTATCACAAATGCTGCGGTCTTGTTCAGATATTCCCTATTTAGTAGCTCCAATAAATCATTGGGGTTAACAATTTTCTTTTTGTATTTGCTTATTAAGTGCTGAAACCTTTTCAGATTTTCTCCGTTAGGCTTAATTTCTCCGACACCCAATTCAAACTTATGGGTCTTTTTATTTTCATAATCAGCTATGTCAAAAAGAAACGTCTGTCCATACGGATGAGGCTGTATTCTTGTTATTTCTCCCTCAATTTTAAATAATACAGCCATGTTTCATCCTCTGAAAAATCAATAGCTGGACAGCTTGTTGCCGAAGTTCTCCCTTATGAAAGTCACCATCATGTCGTTGCCTGCAAGCTGGTAGGACTTCAGTGCCGTTGCCAGCAATCCTTCCCTTAAGCAGACATCGCCCAATTGGCTTAGCTTGTCCTTGTCGTGAGCGAGCTCATAAGCTTTTGACGCATATCCAATCTGCCTGTCTTTCAGGCACTTGTCTCCTATCTCTATAAGCTTTCCCGTGCTGTTGATTGCGTTGAATATCTCGATTGCGTAGTCCCATTTGCCTTTTTGGAAGCACTCGTCGCCCACTTTTGTCAGGTTTTCGACGTCATTGCACAATCTGAATGCTTTTATCGCATCGGCAAAGTGGCCGTTCTCAAGGCATTTCTTGCCCATGTAAAGCAATTTGTCGTTTGCATCTGCCAGCCTGTAAGTGTCAATTGCATTTCCAAACAATCCGACTTCCTCATAGTGCTCGCCGACTTCAACAAGCCTTACCCTGTTGCCTGCAAGAATAAATGCTTTGACGGAATCATTCATGTTGCCTCTTCTTACATACTCTTCTCCGAGAGCATTCAGCAATTTTCCTTTCGTTGATTCATCGAACATGGATAAGTTGACATTGTCAATTCCCTTTTCGAGAAGAACCGGAACGATTCTCTTGAAGTTTTCCACATCCTGCGATCTTCCTATAAATCTCTCATTAGAATCTGCTATTTCAGCAACCATCTTTTTTACTATCTTGTCTTCATCAACGCTCATTATTATCACCTTTTATTTTCTTATTAGCTTCTCTTTTTCCTGGCAAATTAATTTTGAATTTAAAACCTTGTGAACCTGTGAGCATGAATCAACCTAATATTTAAAAAATAAAGTAAAATAAAAAAATAAAATTTAATTACTTCACTCTTGGAAGTAATCAATTCCCAGCTCGTCGCTGAATCTTTTGGCTTCGATGACTCTTGTTTTCTTGTCGGCCTTTCCAAGTATCCACGGCGAATTGACGCCTGTGATAATGGTCATAACCGCAACTTTTCCCTTCATCTGGTCGGAAACTCTTGCTCCCCAGATGACGTTTGCATCCGTGTCAAGCGATTCTGTTACAAGCTCTCCGATTTTGTTGACTTCATCAAGTGTCATGTCCGGCCCGCCTTCGATGTGAATCAAAGCGCCTGTTGCGCCTTTGTAGCTTATCTCAAGCAATGGGTTTGACAAAGCTCCCTTTACAGCTTCTTCTACCCTGTTGGTTGTGTCAGAAACTCCTACACCGATAGCTGCCACGCCGCCGTCCTGCATTATTGCCTTCACATCAGCATAGTCCAAGTTAACCAATGAAGGCACTGCGATTGTCTCAACAATTCCTCTAATCATTGTTGAAATCAATTCGTTGGCTACTGCAAAAGCCTGCTGAACCGGCAGGTTTCCTGCAATGTTGACCAGCCTATTATTGTCTATAACAATAACAGTGTCTGAAGTCTGCCTTAACTGCTGCAGTCCAAATTCCGCTTTGTCTATTCTTGCCCTTTCAATCTTGAAAGGCATTGTGACTGTTCCAATTACAATTGCACCGGCATCTTTTGCGACTTGTGCAACTACTGGAGCCGAGCCTGTTCCTGTTCCGCCGCCCATTCCTGCGCAGACGAAAACCATGTCAGAGCCCTTCAGGACTTCTTTAATTTCCTGAATAGTTTCCTGGGCTGCTTTTGCTCCCTTGTCCGGGAAGCCTCCGCATCCAAGCCCTCTTGTGAGCTCTTTTCCAATTAAGAATCTTTTATCAGCTTCTGTGATTTCAAGGTGCTGCTTGTCTGTGTTGCAGGCAATTATTTCAGCTCCCCTGATTCCCTTTTTGTACAGCCAGCTTACCATGTTGCTGCCGCCACCGCCGCAGCCAATTACTTTAATATTGGCATGGCCGATCTGTAAATCGTCGGTTTGCGCTACGCTTTGCTTAAGCGCGCTTTCGATAACAAAATCCATTCCCATTCTTATTCACCTCAAAGTTTTTTCCCAAATTGTCAAATTCCTAATAAAATTTAAGTGTTTTAATATATGAACTAGTATATAAATGTAACGTTTTTGTATACTGGTATGGTATTGAGCATTAAAAGAAAAGTTAATTATTTTCAGTATGGAAAAGAAATAAACTGATTTATAAAGAAAAATATTGGGAGTTAAGTTCATTGAATAGTGGTGAAGAATTAGCGGTCAAATCTTGAATCCATCGAGTCATTAATCAGGTCGTTCTCGTCCTTATACTTCTTGACCACCATTAATTTCGTTTTGCCGCAGTACGGGCACTTGAAATTCTGCTGAGAATCTTTTCTTATCGAGAATTTAAACCTGCAGCCGACGCAGATGAAGTCTATCGGCCTGTTGTCTTCCGGCTTTTCTTTTGCCAGCTGTTTTTTAATAAATTTCTGATTCTTCTCCAGGCATTCAACGCAGATTAATTTTTTATTTTCGTCGTACTTGATATTATTGAAATTAAATTCCCTTTTGCATCTTGAACAGGAATATAAGGGAGTTATCGGCATGGTAGCTCACTACTTTGCAAGGAAGAATAAATATTTTTTGGTTTTGGTTAATTGAATAAGTTAATTTTATTCATACAGCCTTATTGAATCTATAGCCGCAATCTACGTTTCCGCCATTCAAATTCTTACCATAACCTTATAAATGAGAATATATCCTCTAAGATTATAACATGGGGCGATTTAAGAGGGAAGGGGATTTTGGAAGGAGAGATTCAAGCAGGCCCAGCTATGGAGGCCCAAGAAGATTCGGCAGAGGCTCAGACAGGCCCGGAAGAAGCAGCTTTGGAAGGTCCGAATTCGAAAAGGAAATGCACAGCGCAATCTGCGACAAATGCGGCGAAAAATGCGAAGTTCCTTTCAGGCCAAGTGGCGACAAGCCGGTTTACTGCAGCAATTGCTTCAGAAAAAATGAAAGGTTTGAAACAGGAGATTCCAAAAGGTTTGAATCAAGCGCCCCCGCCCAGAATAATTCAGAACTTGAAAGGATTAATGAAAAGCTTGACAGGATACTGGAAATATTAAGAAAGCGTTAATTTTCAAAAAAATTATTGCAATTCTCTCCTCAGGACTTTATGCGCGTGGTTTATTTGCTTAAATTTTTCAGCATCTCCCTCGGGCATGTCCGGATGATGCATTTTTGCCAATTCTTTATACTTTGAATCGATATGCTCTAAATTCGTAGAATCAGCGTCAACCCCTAAAATTTCCCGAGCCGCCCTGCGCCTATGCTCAACATCTTTCTCTTCAGAAAACTCGCTGATGAACTCTTCGGGAGTTTTTCGCCCGGCAAGCAGCGCGTCAATCTCAAGCTCGATTACCTTTAGAACGACATAAAGATTTTCAACATATTTTCGTGCAGATTTATAGCTGTAATGAAGATAATTTCCGTTTAAATACCATGAAGCGGACGCGGGGGCGCTTTTAAACGCAACGGGCTTAATTTTCATTTCTACGTCATCTTCACTTAATCCTATCCTGCCCAAAGCCGCTATAATTTTATTCTTGTACTGAAGGGCCCTCCTGTCAAAAGAGTCCTTAGTAGCTACGACGGCAAACTCATGTCCCTTAACCTTTATTGTAGTCATTTTCAAGCACAAAATCTTAATTTCTAGAATTTTGCAATAGAATTTAGTATAAAACCCAGTTTATAAATGTTGGCATGGGATAAGGACTAAAAAATTGATTTGCTCAACTCTCAACTTTAATTAATCTAATGAATTGCTAGTCATTTCCTTCCTTTTCCTTTCTCAATCTCTTCTGTGAGATGCTCGATGTCGTGCATATTATCCAGTCCGTGCTGCTCTTTATTTGGGGAAATATTTTTGTCAATGTATTTCAAGAGCTTTTTTTTATAAATATCCTTGTCTTTTAAATCAGCCTTTTCTTTCTGCGGCTTCTGCATTATTTTTTGCTTATGCCGCTCTTCCTCGTGCCTGTGGTATTTTCCTATGACTTCAAAAACCAGGCCTTCGCTCGGACGAATAGTCATATATCTTTTGAAGAATGAATGCCCTACGCCCATCTCTATTAATCTCGCTTCCTTAAGTG
>DATDYS010000065.1:0-6990 GCA_035288925.1 Candidatus Nanoarchaeia archaeon | reverse complement strand
ATTCGTTGCTATATCGCTTAAGTTTCCTATGATTGTGTCGTTTGCACCGTTGACTTTGTCCAAAACTGAAATCAAGGCATTTTGGGCTGTGATTCCGCCGTTGCTGTCATTTGCCGTTACAGTTATTGTGTAATTTCTCGCATCAGTGTAGCCGGTTTGCCATTGGCCTGAAGAATTTAACGGGGCAGAATATATAAATAAAATATTGTCACCGTCGACATCTGTTGCTGAGACGCTTCCAGTTGCGTTGATATTAACCAAATCTGATTCGTTTACCGTAATGTTGGAGATTGCGCTTAAGATAGGCGCAGCATTCAAAATAGTTATGTTGGAACTGTTGGTCCATGAGCTCCAATCAAACCCGTCAAATATTCTGACGCTGAAAGTCCAGTTTTCAAATCTTGTTGTGTTGGATGAGTTAATAAAAGTCTGGTTTGTGTAATTTGAGTCTAAGGTATAATTTACATACCATATAGTTTCATTGTACATTATTTGGTCGCCGTCAACATCATTAAATTCCCAGGATGCCTGCAAAGTGCCGTTTGTCCTGTTCAGAAAATCAGTGTTTGTCAAATTTACTGAAGTTAGAATTGGTGCATTATTCAGGACTGTTAAATTCCATAACTGCAGCGTTGCATTAATTCCGTCGGAAACAGTAACTGTAATATTATAAAATCCAACTGCTGATAAGTTTGTTATAAATGTAAAATTAGTTGAATTTGATTTTAACGTGCTATTCTGGTACCAACTAATTGAGATTATATCATCAGCATCCAAATCAGAATAAGTGATATTAAAAGTCTGGTTGCTTGATTTGTTTATGCTGAAAACATTTTGCAGTGGGAAAAAAGAGGTAATATTTACTGGTCGGTTGGTATTATTAACAGTTAGATTCCATGAAAGAAAGCTCTGTAAACTCCCGTCAGTAAGCGTGACATTAACATTATAAACTCCTGCCGAGGTAAAATTACCAGTAAAATTAAATTCTGTCTTGTTTATTCCATTTAAATACAGGGAGTTGTTCAGGTACCAAGAGAATACAACTGCATCATTTTCTGTGTCTGAAAAATTTATGGAAAATGTCTGGTTGCTTGGCTCTGATATGCTAAAGGACTGGCTTGGAGAAAATGCAGAAATATTTGGAGCGGTGTTATTAATTTGCAAAACATTCAAACCAGTAACATTTGAGTTTCCTGCGGAGTCGTTTGCATAAATCCTATAGCTTATTACACCTAATTTTAGCGCAGTTAGATTAATGTATGCGTTCAGGCCGCTTAAAGCCATTGAAGCGTTTGTTTTTGTTCCATTGTCAATTTCCAAAATTGCTGAGTTAAGCACTTCATTTGAGGTTAGGTTAATAAAAACATAGTTTGTCGAATTTATTGTTACATTGGAATTATTTGCCGGCGTCGGAGCAACTAATGTTATATTCGGCGCAGTTGCATCAAGCGACAACAAAGCCAAGTAAGCGTTAATTCTTGAAAGTGTAAGGCCGCTTCCTAAATCTGATATTTGCTTTCCGGTATAGTTTGATGCATTCTGCAGCTGGAATGGAGTTAAGGCTATATTTTGTTCAAGTTTTTTGTATTGGCGCAATAATGCAAATGCGCCGGATATATGCGGAGTTGCCATTGAGGTTCCGGATAAACTCTTGAAGCCACTTGGATCGCAAGATGAGCAGGAACCAGTTGGAACGGTCGATGTGATTGATTCCCCGGGTGCAAGCAGAATAGGCAAGTTCCATCTGTTGTAACTGGATGCTACATCAGATTTTGACACGGAGCCTGCGACCGTGACATTCGATATACACGCCGGGTCGCTGACTCCTGACGCCGAGTTACTATTGCCGGCTGCCACAACAACCGATATATTTCTTGCAATCGCATTATGTATAGAATTTGCCGTCAGCTGGTCGCTTGAATCACAATAGTTGCTATTGGTGCTGCCATCCCCTAAACTCATGCTGATGATGGAGATGTTGAATATTGAAGCATTGTTTGTACACCAGTCTATAGCACTAATTAGGTCTTGGGTTGTGGCAGATCCAGAAGCTGGGAAAATTTTAAGCGCCACAATGTTTGCATCTGGAGCTATTCCCTTGTAAGTTGTATCGTTTGATGCAACAATTCCAGCAACGTGAGTTCCGTGGCCATTATCATCAAACGGGTCATTATCTCCATTTATAATGTCATATCCACCAATTACTTTTGAGCAAGTTCCGCTCGTGAAAGAACCTGAAGTACAACCACCTAATGCAGGCCTCGTATAATCTATTCCTGTATCTATAATACAAACTGTTTCTCCTTTTCCAGTTATGTTTTGTCCATTGTAGACTAATCCCCACGTTCTAGTGGCGTTTATAATGCCTGCAGAATCCTGGAGCAGAAGTGATAATTTCTTCGGTTTGTATATTTGGAGAACGTTTGGATTATTTTTCAGCTTCTCATACCCAGCCTGGGTTATTTTTACTGCAAAGCCATTGACTGATGTATAATCGTGGGTCATTTCCAAATCATAGTCTGCAGATTGTACAGAAATGGCATTGCCTTTTTTTAATTTCATATTTTGCAGCACACTTTTCTTTTGCTGCACTATCATATTCTTTTTGACTTCAAAACTATCCAGCTTAAGATTTTTTGCCTGTAATTTTAAGGGGTTTGGATTGTCTTTTAACACGACTATGACTGAAGTTTCATTATTATCTCCAAATAAATCCTGCATTTCAGAATTATTAATTGAATAGACAGAGGCTGAGGTAATTGTAATGAGTATTAATATAATAAATGCTACACCGCTTTTCATTTTTTCTTGAATTTAAATCACTCTATTTAAACTTTTTTTATAAAATAATCGAACTAGCCTAATATTAAATAGAGAAGAAAAACCTAAGCTCTTGAAACTGTTTCTTCAGCCATTCAATCTCTTCTGCGTCTAAATCAAGCTCTTTTGAAAGATGATTTGCCATTTCCTTGTTGCTGAACAGGACAGGGATGTAGGGCATTGTGCTTTTTATTATTTCTTTTGTGGAGGTGTGAGTTTTCGCTGCAATCTTCCCGGCAATTGCCTTTTTCTTTGCGGCTTTCTGCTTTGCCCACCATAGTTTTAATATCCTTCCGGTAGGCTTATACTGGACAAATTCCTTGTACTTTTCAGTTTTGGCGGAGGCGATTCCTGCCGTTATCAGCGCATTGATATAAATCAAAAACCTGTAATGCTGCCATCTTCTTATTCGCCTATTAAAAACATCAGCTTTGCTGAGCATGTCGTAAGCCCCTGCAAGATCTGCAGGATGAGTATATTCCTTCGGCAGATTTTCATCAATCCATAATAATTGCTCGCTTAAATCTTCATCTACATTTTCAAAAGCGGAAATTGCTATCTTCAGGTCCGTTGTTTTGAAAATTTTATTTAAGGCACTCATTATGTTATCCGTTTTATTTCTTTCTGATAATTCCCCGAGGCTTTCTTTTGCCAGTTCCTTTTTATTCTGAGTTAATGTCTGCAAGTCATTTATAGCAGCCCTTGCATCGCCTGATGCCCTCCTGGACAATGTTTTCAGCACTTCTTCATCATAATTTATTTTTTCATTGTCGCAGATTTTTTTCAGAATTTTAAAAACAGACTGATAATCAAGCAGCTTGAACTCCATGAGGCTGGATTTGCTTCTTAACGAGCTGAATTTGTTGTCGAAAGGATTTGTGGCAGTCAAAATCAGGGGGTAAGTGGAGTCTTCAATCAGTTTTGTTATTGCCTGAATTCCACCCCTGTCCTGGTGCCCGGACAGCCCGTCAATCTCGTCAACAAGAATTATTTTTCCTGATGCAAACAGGCTTCTCTGCTTCATAGCGTTGCCGACTTTGCTGTTTATCTGCTCTGCATTCCTAAAGTCAGACGCATTTACTTCAATTACTTCATGGCCAATCTCTTTTGCTATGGCATAAACAGAGCATGTCTTGCCGGTTCCGCTTGGGCCGTAAATCAAGGCGGAATTCTTTTTTTCCTTTGAGAAATTAACTATAAAATTCTTCAGCTTGGAAATTACCTCATCCTGCCCGACAATGTCTTTCGTTGATTTTGCGGTGTATTTATGGGTGAAAGGCTGCATAGGATGAAGTTAGGATTATTAATTTATTAAGGTATTGATTCATTTTTTTCGTATTTTGATTAGGACAGTCAGTGAGGGAACCCAAAGTTACACTCAATTTATTTTATCCGCCCTCCACCCACCCCAAGCTGGAATAATCGATGGTGCCCCTATTCTTTTTGTCATCACTCCCAAGATTAAACAACCCAAAAGTTTAAATTGGATGTTTTAATACTGAGTTGTATGAGCAACAACTCAAGGTTTTATTTTATTTTGCTGTCTGTGCTGTCCGCAGCCGGCGTTGGAAACATCTTCATTTACCCAAATTTGTCAGCCAAATTTGGAGGGCTGTTTTTTATTCCGTATCTTATAGCCATGATTGTGCTGGGTGTTCCATTGCTTATGCTCGAATTCTCAATTGGCCAGCATTTCGACAAGAATGTTGTTGACATTTTTGCCTCGGTAAAAAAATGGTTCAGCGGGATAGGGTGGCTTATGATGATTAATGCCTTCATAATCATGAGCATTTACACAGTTGTGCTGGCGTGGAATATAATCTACATCTTTGTATCATTCGGGCTTCAGTGGAAAGGCAACGAAAGAAACTATTTTTTAAGCAATGTAGTGCAGGCTTCAGGCGGGCTTAACGGCTTCACAAAATTTTCCCTTCCGGTTTTTATCGCGCTCGTAATTGTTTGGGCCATAATATTTTTTTATGTGCGCAACGGCTTTGACAGCATCATGAAATGTTTTTTAATTATGGCGCCTGCTTTTTTGGTCCTGGCGCTTTTCTTTCTTTATTACACATTAACCATTCAGAATGCGCTGAATGGAGTTTATTTTTTCCTGAATCCAGGCTGGGCGAAGCTGCTTGACTGGCAGGCCTGGTCCGGCGCATTCCTGCTGGCTGCCCTGTCGCTTGGAGTTTCTTTCGGCATAATGCCTGCAGTATCGAGAAGAAGCAAAACCGGATTTGCATTTGGGAATTCTTTTTTTGTTATCGTGTTCAAGCTGATGATAAGCATGATTATTGGAATTATTGTGTTCAGCATTATCGGGTTTCTTGGCGCGCGGCAAAATATAGGACTTGAAGGGCTGTCATCTTCAGGATATGGGTTTCCGTTTATAACATTGGCGCAGGCGCTTCCATTTTTTTACAGTCCAGCTTTGCTGAGCATTCTGTTTTTCACCATGCTTTTCATGTTGCTTTTGTTCGGCGCATCTTCGCTTGCCTATTCGCTTGTGCATATTTTATCCGAGAAATTGAGCACGAAAAGAAGAAATGCGGCGATTGTTGTTGCCGGGCTTGGATTTTTAAGCGGGCTTTTGTTCGTGATAAAGCCAGGGCTGCACATAATGGACATAGTCTCCCACTTTGTGGCCTATAATATTCTCCTTGCAGTACTGCTTGAATCTGTTGCCGCCGGGTGGTTTTACAACTCAGAGAAGCTAAGCGGGTTTGTGAATAAAAATTCGGCCATTAAGATTGGAGGAGTATGGAGATTTTTTATCAGGTTTATAATACCAATTATTGTTATTGTAATTATTGCAATACATATAAAATCGGATTTCGGGCTGGATTACAACAGCTATCCTTTATGGGCAATCCTTTCATTTGGGATTGGAACTGTTGCCATTCCGGTTGCAACTGCGTTTTTATTGCCCGAGAAGATACTGGACAGGAAAGGATAATCTTTTTATTCTAAGCTCAATTACATGCGCCAATGGACTGGTTTTCAATCATACTGACTGTTGCCGGGCTGGCACTGTTCGAGGTGGTCATCAGCGTAGATAATGCCATTATAAACGCGGAAGTCCTTTCCACGATGTCCAAGAAAGGGCGAAAGTGGTTCCTGTTCTGGGGCATTTTGATTGCAGTCTTTCTTGTGAGGGGATTGCTTCCATGGATTATTGTGTGGGCTTCAAACCCGTCTCTGGGGTTTATGGGCTCTTTCACTGCATCATTCAGCAATGATCCCCATATAAAGGAGGTCATAGAGCAGAGCGCGCCTATTTTACTGGTGGGAGGGGGCACGTTTCTGGTGTTTTTGTTTTTCCACTGGCTTTTTTTGGAAACCAAGAATTATGGATTAAGGGGGGAAAAATTTTTCCACAGGCAGGGAGTCTGGTTTTTCGCGGTTGTTTCCGTCCTTTTGGCTGGGATAGTTTGGATTTCAATTAAAGTAAACCCGTGGATGGCCTTTGGCGCCGTTATCGGCTCGACTGCTTTTTTCATAACACACGGGTTCAAGGAAAATGCCGAGAAAGCCGAGCAGCAGATGATTGAAGGAAGCGGAAAGATGTCTGACTTGAGCAAGATTTTTTATCTTGAAGTCATAGATGCGACTTTTTCCATTGACGGAATTTTAGGGGCTTTTGCATTTACATTCATCTTGCCCGTTATTTTAATCGGAAACGGAATTGGCGCAATAGTAGTCCGCCAGCTTACCATAAGCAACATTGAAAGAGTCAAGAAATACAAATACCTCAAGAACGGGGCGATGTATTCAATATTGGCCTTGGGAATGGTTATGCTGCTTGACAGTTTCGGACTGCATATTCCCCAATGGATTTCACCTGTCCTGACGTTTGCAATAATAGGATATTTCTTTTACAAGAGCTACAAAGAGGCTTAAAAACCATAAAATTTTAAAGTAAAGGTTAAATAATAGATTAGATACAGTTAAGGGTTAAGTTACATTAAAAATGGAAAAACAAATCTTGACAATTGAAGAAATGTCAACTTTCTGCAAGAGAAAGGGCTTTGTGTATCCGAGCTCTGAGATTTACGGCGGCCTGGCTGGATTGTATGATTATGGGCATCTCGGCACACTTCTGAAAAAGAATTTTGAGGATATGTGGAGAGAGTATTTTCTTTCATTGGATGACAATTTTTTTGAGATTGA
>DATDYS010000064.1:0-20313 GCA_035288925.1 Candidatus Nanoarchaeia archaeon | reverse complement strand
TCTAGCTGCAGAATTAAGCAGTTCAAGCTTCTTTTCTAATGTGTCCATTCTTATTCCCCAATTAACCTATTTTAAATATAAATACTCTATAGATTCTCTCTATTTAAATCTTTCGGTATTTAGTAACTGGGAAGTGGTATTTAAGAAATCATTTATCCTCCACTATTCCACTACCCAAAAGTATTTATATAAGTTTACATTTATGTGTATTTGTAAACAAGGTGATTGATATGTATGAAACTATTGCCGCAAGGATTCCTGAATCAGTAGTCAGAGATATAGATTATGTGGCGATGGAAGAAAAAACAGACAAGTCCAAGGTGATAAGGGAATTGCTTTCAGGTGCTGTAAAGGAAAGAGTTATAGACTTGGCCCTGGAAAAATATTCCAAAAAGAAGGTGTCTTTAGGCAGGGCTGCAGAATTGGCAAGAATTCCTCTAGCTGATTTTATGTTGAAAGCTGCAGAAAGGCAAATACCACTGAACTATTCAGCAGAATCCTTGGAAAGTGATTTCAAGGCGGCATTAAAGGCAAAATGATTGTTGCTGATTCTTCACCGATCATTGTTTTGGCTAAGCAGGGCAGGCTGGCTCTTCTTAAGGGGTGCTTCAATGAAGTGATCATTCCAAAGAGCGTTCACGAAGAAATAATGCAGAAAAAAGACGGCCCAGAGGTTATTGATTTAAACAGGGCAATTAAAGGTAAATGGGTGATTGTTGAGGAAGCGTCCGTCATCCCGATGTTAGTCACTAAAAATATAGGTCCGGGAGAAAAAGATGCAATATCGCTGGCTTCCAAGCACAAGTCCCTATTGTTAGTTGACGATGATTCTGCAAAAAAATATGCCTCAATATTTGGCGTCGAGGCGCATGGATCTTTTTTTGTCATTTACCTTGCATGCATGAAAAATTTAATCAAGAAGGAAGATGCTATATCTATATTGGAAAGAATGATGACCGATGGTTTCTACATCTCCTCAGAACTTTACGCAAAGTTTTTTGAACTGCTGAATTCAAGAAAAAAGTAATTTCTGCAACAATCTTCAGCGCCATCGCTGCAATAAGTGCCTGAATCTCTTAATGCCCCTATTCAGAACATATGGACTTAACTGGATTTATACTTGCGAGAAACAACGTCAATGAAAAATATGAGTAAAATGAGAGGCAGCTTTTTCATCCACGCACTTTTTTTTGAATTGCAGATAGAAAAAATCCAAAAAGACACTCTTAAAAATATCCCAAACTATTTATCGCGTCGGCAGGGTGCTGTTCGCTTTTGACCTGTCAAGGCAGTCTTTTTTCGGGGAAGCGGATGTGACGCTTTCGCAAACTGACGGATCGCGCTTTAAAATCCCGACTGTGGCGAAGCATGAGTCCTTGACTTCAGTGGCAGTGATTTGGGCGCAAATGATTACATCCTGCTGGCTTATGCCCACATCTCCATAGCATTTATCTTTTATTGCTGAATCTTTGATTTCATCGCATGAAGACAATGTTTTTCCGGGGGAAGTCAATGAATAACACTTGTCCTTTAATGTCTGATTCCGGATATTAGGGCACAGCGACACATCAAGTTTTGCCGTTGCAATTGAGGCGTAGCATCCGTCCCTTAGCCTTGCATCGGAAATAGCGTAGCAATGTGATGGCTCATTGTTCTCCGTTGCAACAAACCTAAGGCAGTCATCCTTCATCTTCTGCTGCTCAACCTGCGCGCATACATTCGGGTCTTTTGTTTCCCTCCACAGCGCACTCAGGCATGAATCCACATTTGGGGATTTTGAGCAAAGAGAGGGGTTTTTCTCCGAGAGAGCAGTAGTTATGTAGCAGCTGCTTTTTGCCAGGTCTGTTGTATATGCGCTGCAGGCGTCTATAACTGCGGGCGCCTGCTCCACCTGTTTTTTTGAGCATGCGCTCAATAATAAAATTGACAGAATTGCTAATGCGCCAAAATAGGCAATACTCTTTTTCATAACCCTGCCAGAATCAAGATAATATATAAACATTTTGTTTCACTTCAAAGTTAAGCCATCAGAAAACCTGAATAAATTTGACATAGCAATAATTAAATTAAATATTTCATAAAACTAACAAAAAAATCTAAATTCAACTAAACTAAACTCCAAAAGATAAAATTATTAAATGAGTAAAAATGTATAATCATAATCTTACTTAATTAAAAAAAGGTGATAGAAAATGAAAAAAACAGCTAAGCTAAGAAATAAATCCAAGCCAAAGAAATCATTGAGTGTTAAAGTATACACTACAATCACATGCCCATGGTGCGTGAAGGTAAAAGATTTCCTGAAAGCCAACAATATAAAATATACTGAAGTGAATGTGGGGCTGGATGAAAAAGCGCGAAACGATATGTTTGAGAAGTCCGGGCAGTTTGGAGTTCCCGTAACGGATGTAAATGGAACAATAATTGTCGGATTTGACAAAGAAGCCCTGAAGAAAGCATTGAGACTGTGAGCTTAATTTTTATATAATTTGTAGTTTTGATACTATTTTATAGTAGTTATATCAGATAAATTTAAATAGCGTGTTTTCTTCTATTTCTCCTATGGTCTCGGTTATTGATAAATCCGGAGTAATGCAGGATGTTGAACCTTATAGGCAAAGAATTGTGATTCCTCCAGATAAAGGAGTTCTGATAAGGTCATACGTGCAGCAAAGAGAGAACGAGCTGAATTTATTGACGCCAAAAGCAGGCGCAGACGATTCTAGGCCATATCCCCCTGATTTTAAAAAAAAGATGGAGGGATTTTTGACTATAGCGGCTTATTCTGGAAATCTTTTGCGGCTCCCTTACGCTCCATCGGAAACTACCATGCGGCAGATGCTTGATTTCTGGAGATATTTTCTTCCATTCAATAGTTTTTTCCATGAACAGGTTAGTGAATCGATGTACAACCTGGAAAAGATGGTCAGGCTTGGATTGGTTGACAGGTTCAAAGAAGAGGTAGGGTCTGCGGTGGATTCTCATCAAGCTCAAGAAATCCTTGCGGTTGAAAATAGCTACTATAGATATGGAGATATAATCTCTTGGGGGCAACTGATAAAAATGTTGAGCAGGCACAAAGTGCTCGGGCTCCCGGATATTGACGGGCAAAGAAAAGATGCTTTGCAGCGTGCATGGTTTGATGACCCCTCCATAAAAGTTCCTGGCAATATGTGGATAGATGCATCTGCAAAACGTGCCGGTTTCAGGCTGCCGCCAATTCTAGCAGAATCTTTGGATGAAACAATCAAAACTTGGATAGAACAAGATCCAACATTGCTTGAAAGAAAACTTGAATACAAGTGTCTTGGGAATCCAGAATTTCGAGAA
The DNA here is from genome assembly GCA_035288925.1 of Candidatus Nanoarchaeia archaeon. Lineage (GTDB taxonomy): Archaea > Nanobdellota > Nanobdellia > Woesearchaeales > GW2011-AR4. The sequence goes on along the minus strand of DATDYS010000064.1, from coordinate 16,983 downwards.
AAAATTGAAGCAGACCGTGACGGGTTTGTCTTTTATGAGTATATCAGCACGATGCACCACTTGCATAGATTGCTTGACCCAGACGGTTCTTAGTATTTTCACAAAACTTTAAAAACACCATTAAATTCAGTTTTTATTATGAGAAGATCCAAAATAATCGCCACTATCGGCCCAAAGACTGAAAGCGAGGAAATGATGGAGAAGCTCGCGAAAGCCGGCATGAACATAGCGAGGATAAACATGTCCCACGGCACTCCCGGGTGGACAGCTGAAGTTATTAAAAAACTGAGAAAGGTCAGCCAGAAAACCCAGTTTCCCATTGGCATAATGATAGATACTATGGGGCCTGAGATAAGAACAAGCGCCACAGAATACGGGCTGGAAACAGGGGATTTGTTCAAGATAGCGGTGAGCAGCGCCTGCGATATCCAGGAAGGGGAAAAGCACACTTTTGTTGATTACCAAAATCTAATAAAAAAAGTTAGGGAAAAAGATATTTTGATGATAGACAACGGGCTGATTGCGCTTGAAGTTCTCAAAATCGAGCCTTACCACATAACATGCAAAGTTCTCAACAAGGGCTCTTTGGGAAAAAGAAAAAGCATCAACCTGAAGGGAATAAGGGCGGATTTGCCGTCGGTAACAAAAAAAGACATTGCGGACCTGGGAGTTGGGGCGCAGTATGGCATGGATTTTGTTGCGCAGTCATTTGTCCGGAGAAAAGAAGACATCAGGCAGATGCGAAAAGTCCTCGGGCAGCTTGGCTCCGGTGCAATGGTCATTGCCAAAATCGAGGACCAGGAAGGCATCGACAACATGGACGAGATAATCAATGAGGCTGATGGCGTAATGGTTGCAAGAGGCGATTTAGGAGTTGAAATCCCAATCGAAGAAATCCCGCTTGTCCAAAAAACCATGGTTGACAAGTGCATCGCAGCCGGAAAGCCGGTAATAGTCGCAACGCAGCTTCTTGAGTCAATGATAACAAACCCGCGGCCCACAAGAGCCGAAGTCACAGATGTGGCAAATGCAATTTTTCAGAAGGCTGACTGCATAATGCTGTCAGGTGAGACGACAAAAGGAGAATACCCAGCTGAATGCATTGGCACCATGCATGCCATTGCGAAAAACATCCAGAAAAAGCTGGGGTTTGACGCAGGCTACCTGAAAACAAAAGATGTGAAGGAAGCGATAACTTTCGGGGCATGCGTCAATGCAGAAGCCCTCGATGCAAAGGCGATTATTGTCTTTTCAAAAACTGGAAAGCTCCTGAGCCTGGTTTCAAGAAGGAGGCCTAATGTGGATATCTTTGTATTTACAGACAGTGATGAAGTCAAAAGGGAGCTTATGGTTTACTGGGGGGCATTCCCATTCACAACAAATTTTTCCGGCAATTATGAGCTGATGGCAAAGGATGCCGTTGATTTGCTGAAAAGCAAAAATTTTTTGGCCAAAGGCGACAAGATACTGATTGTTTCCGACGTGAACCCAAGAAAGAACATAGAGACTCTGGAGATTAGGGAGATATAATATTTTTGACACGTTTAAATAACTTTTTTTAAAACCAAAACCTTATAAAATAAATTGATAATCTCTCTTCCTGGGGGTTTTTGTGGATTACAGAACTGAAAAGGATACAATTGGAGAAGTCAATGTTCCTGCTGATTCTTATTACGGCGCTTTTACCCAGAGAGCTAAAATAAACTTTCAGATAAGCGGCATAAGGGCGCATAAAGAGTTTCTTGTTGCTCTGGCTACAATTAAAAAAGCCGCTGCTTTTGCAAATATTGAATTAAAGCAATTAGATGAAAAAATCGGAAATGCAATAATCAAAGCTGCCGATGAAGTCATTGAAGGAAAATTTGATGAATATTTTGTCCTGGACGCTTATCAGGCGGGGGCTGGAACTCCGTTCAACATGAACTGCAACGAGATAATTGCAAACCGTGCGACAGAAATTCTTGGGGGAAATCTTGGGCAGTATGCTGTAAATCCCAACAATCACGTAAATATGGCGCAGAGCACCAATGATGTTATTCCGACGGCAACGAGAATTGCTATTTTGTTTTTGCTGAAATGTTTGGCCGAAGAAGCGGAAAAATTTGAATTATCATTAAGAAAAAAATCTGATGAATTTAAATCTGTTTTGAAGATTGGCAGAACCCACTGGGAAGACGCCGTCCCGATAACCCTTGGGCAGGAATTTGGGGCTTATGCTGCTGCAATTTCCAAGGATATTGGAAGAATTTTAAAATCAAGCGATGAATTGAAAGAACTTGGGATAGGCGGAACTGCAATCGGCACTGGAATAACTACGCATCTAAAATTTCATGAAACAATTGTCGGAAAATTAAATGAAATTACAGAACTCGACTTAAGAACAACAAAAAATATGATTGAACTGACACAGAATTATAACTGCTTTGTTTCGTTTTCTTCGTCGCTGAAAATGCTGGCCATTGATTTATTCAGAATTTCTAATAATTTAAGCATCATGAATTCAGGCCCAAAGGGCGGATTTAATGAAATAATCTTGCCAGATGTTGAGCCTGGCTCTTCAATAATGCCCGGAAAAATTAATCCAAGCATCCCAGAATGCGCTATCATGGTGTGCTTTGACGTGATGGGAAAAGACAAGACTGTCGAACTGGCCGCGCAATACTCCATTCTGGAATTAAATGTCATGTGCCCGGTAATTGCAAAAAATATTCTTGACTCGGTGAAAATTCTTACGAGCGCATTGAAAATGTTCCGTGAATTGTGCGTTGACGGAATTCAGGCGAATGAGGAAAGATGCTTGGAATTGCTGCACAAAAGCACTGCGATTGCTACTGCCTTAAATCCATATCTTGGATACCAGGCTGTTTCCAAAATCGTCAAGGAATCCCTTAAAAATAATTCCACAATAAAGGAAATGGTTTTGAAATATAAATTAATTGATGAATATGATTTGAATAAAATTTTATCGCCTCAGGAAATGACTAAGCCGGCTGAAATTGACATTCATCTTGCGAATAAAATAAAAAACGGCGAAAATTACAGGAAGTTTTTGGAGAATTTATAATGGCTAAATTGAAAAATTTTGAAAAAAGATTAAAGGATATTGAAAGCAGAAACAGCAGAGTTGAGACTGACAAATCCTGGGAAACAAGCTTAATCAGGAGGGGATTGCTGGCTTTATTTACTTATCTTGCGATCGGATTTTATCTTCAGGCAATAAAAATTCAAAAGCCCTGGCTGAATGCAATTGTCCCTGCCGCAGCCTTCATGCTTTCCACTTTGACAATGCCATTTTTCAAAAAAGTTTGGATTAAATATTTTGATTAATTTAAAATCGACAACTTTAAAAAACAGCCGTCAATACTAATATAAAATGCCACGCCCAAAAATATCAATCATTGGAGCAGGAAATGTGGGGGCAACTGCAGCGCACTGGATTGCTTCCAAAGAGTTGGGGGATGTTGTTCTTTTAGATATAGTTGAAGGAATGCCCCAAGGCAAGGCGCTCGATTTATTAGAATCTGCGCCGGTTGAAGGGGTTGATGTGGACATCAAAGGAACAAATAACTATGAAGATACTAAAAATTCTGATATCGTGGTTATCACGTCCGGAGTTGCGCGAAAGCCCGGAATGTCAAGGGATGACCTGATATCAATTAACACAAAGATTGTAAAAGAGGTTACTCAAAATGTTGCAAAATATTCTCCAAACTCAATTATTATTGTGGTGACAAACCCGCTTGATGCTATGGTATATGTTGCCTCAAAAATAAGCAATTTTCCCAAAAATAAAGTCATCGGGATGGCAGGCATCCTGGATTCAACAAGGTTCAGGACTTTCATTGCGAAGGAGCTTGATGTTTCCGTCGAGGATGTCAATGCAATGGTTTTGGGAGGGCACGGAGACACGATGGTTCCGCTTCCAAGATACTCAACTGTCAACGGGATTCCAATAACTGAATTAATGGAAAGCGATAAAATAATGGAACTTGTAAAAAGAACCAGAGACGGCGGGGCTGAAATTGTTAATTTGCTGAAAACAGGCTCTGCATATTACGCCCCGAGCGCCGCTGTTGCAGAAATGGTTGAATCAATCCTGAAAGACAAGAAAAGAATTTTGCCGTGCGCTGCCTACTGCGATTCTGAATACGGCGTCGGTGGGTATTTTGTAGGTGTTCCAGTCAAATTGGGAAGAAACGGCGTCGAGAAAGTGATTGAACTTCAGCTGACGGACGAGGAAAAAGAAATGTTTGCAAAATCAGTCGAGCATGTCAAGAATTTGGCTGATGTGACTGGAAAATTTTTATAGAGAATTTTGAAATATATTCATTTATCTAAAAATTATAAATTTTTAGATTTCGAAAATCTTATAGGTTTTCTCTACGTCAAAATTCTCTAAGAGAACTTTGAATGAAAATGCAAAAATAATGGATTGTTCAAAGTTCTCTATAACCTATTTTTAATTATTTTTATAAAATATCGGTGAACTCTGCCGTCTTCTGTTAATTCCGGATGGAATGTTGAAGCGAGAATTCCATTTTGCTGAACCAATACAGGATTATTATTTAATTTTGCCAGCACCTTTACTTCTTTCCCGGTTTTTTCAATCACTGGCGCTCTTATGAAAATTCCGTTAAACTTTCCAATTTTATCTATATCCAGCTCCGCCTCGAAGCTGTCAATCTGCCTTCCATAGTCATTTCTTTTAATTGAAATGTCCAGCAGATTTAATCTTGGCTGACTGCTGCCTAAAATTCCTTTCGACAGCAAAATCGCGCCTGCGCATGTTCCGTAAATCGCCATTCCGCTTTTGTGCTTTTTGATTATTTCTTTGTCAAGATTGCACTGCCTCATCAGGTTTCCAATTGCCGTTGATTCTCCGCCAGGAATTATTAAGCCACCAACATTTTTTAAATCCCCGGGAAGCCTTACTTCCACTGCATCGGCATTGCATTTTTTTAGAATTTCGATGTGCTCCTTAAAATCTCCCTGCAGGGCAAGAACTCCGATTTTTACCATAGTTATACTAATTTCCCCTTTCCTGAAGCCGGATTTCAAGTTCCTTAATGTCCAGCCCTTTCATGGATTCCCCCAATCCTTCAGAAACTTTGGATATAACCTTAGGATTGTTAAAGTGAGTCGTTGCCTCGACAATGGCTTTTGCCATTTTGTAAGGATTCTGGCTTTTGAAAATTCCAGAGCCAACGAAAATTCCGTCGCATCCAAGCATCATCATCAATGCGGCATCCGATGGGGTTGCAACTCCGCCCGCTGCGAAATTTACAACCGGCAGCCTCTTGAGATTTTTTGTTAGGGCAATTAATTCAACTGGAACTCTGAATTCTTTTGCTTTTTCGCTCATTCCTTTTTGGCTTAAGCTTTGAAGTAAGTTTATTTCATTATTTACACATCTAATGTGCTTCACTGCTTCTATAATATTTCCCGTTCCTGCCTCCCCTTTAGTCCTTATCATTGCGGCGCCTTCATTAATCCGCCTTAACGCCTCTCCAAGATTTCTGCAGCCGCAGACAAAAGGAACTTTGAATTTGTGCTTGTCTATATGAACTTCATCAGCCGGAGTCAGAACTTCGCTTTCATCAATGTAGTCAACTTCCAGCGACTCAAGGACACTTGCTTCTGCAATGTGGCCGATGCGGCATTTTGCCATTACCGGAATTGTGACTGCGTTCATTATTTCTTTAATCTTAAGTGGGTCTGCCATCCTTGCAACGCCACCATCTTTTCTAATGTCAGAAGGAACCCTTTCCAAGGCCATGACTGCAACAGCACCTGACTTCTCTGCAATTTTTGCGTGTTCCGCATTCACAACGTCCATTATGACGCCGCCTTTCAGCATTTCAGCCAATCCTTTCTTCAGAATAAAAGTTCCTTTTTGCATCTGTATCTTCATATATGGTACTTAAAAATTCAATATAAAGTTTTCGGAAATAAAAGGGTATATCGCTAATCTTAAATACTTAAGCGTTTAGATTATTCATAAGATTTTTTATGGATGAGCCAGAAGAAATACAGGTTGGAAAAGTGACGCATTATTTCCCTAAAATAGGCGTTGCTATAATTGAAGTTACCGACGGCAGCATCAAGATAGGGGACGAAATCCACATAAAGGGAAAAACAACGGATTTCAGGCAGAGGATCATTTCAATAGAGGTCGACTACGAAAAGATTGAAATTGCGGAGCCCGGCCGGACGATTGGGATAAGAGTTGATGAAATCGCGAGAAGGCAGGATTTAGTTTACAGGCGTATTTAAGCGGACCATCTCTGCTTTGGAGTTAATTTGGCTTTGCCGCCATACTTCTTTACCATAAATTTGAAAACTATTGGCGCAATAAAGGTCGCAATCAGGTCAATTGTGATTATTGCCGTGAAGATTCCAATGCTTATTATTCCTGCGCCCAGCGCAATGGTTGCAATTGCGAGCTCCGTATCTCCTTTTGGAACAACCCCGAATCCTACAGTTAACCCTTCCATGAATGTGCCTTTGCTGAGCATAACGCCGATTACTGTGCCGAGGACTGTGCCGAAAATGTCAATAAACAGCAATGCAAGAATCAACGGAATGTTTGATGATATTGAGCTGAACTCCGTTTTTAATCCGACATTGACAAAGAATATTGGAATCAGGAATCCAAAAGCTATTATGTGTATTGAATGGGAAATTTCGTTCATCCGCCACGGCTTCCGGTCAATTTCGCTCAGCAAAGTCTGCCTAACCAGAATTCCTGCAACTAACGCCCCAATTAACGAGCCAACGCCTGCAACCTCGGAAACGTAAGCCATCAGCAAAACAATAATCAGGGCTCCCATGAACAATGTTGATTGTGATTTTTCTTTTTCAAATATCCTTAACGCAATCGGTATCAGGGAAAATCTGAATATGACTACAATCAGCACAAACGCAAATATGTCAAGCGCAAGCTTTTGCAGGCTTGTTTCTCCTAATGCTGTTGAATGGAAGGCAACCAATAAAACACTGACAAGCAATAATTCGAATACATCATCAACAGTTCCTGCTGATACTATTAAATTTCCGATTTTGCTTTTAAGCAGCTTTAATTCTTCTAAAATGTCAAGTGAAATTGCCTGCGAGCTGACTGAAAGGCAAATTCCAATTATCAGGGAAGCCATTATGCTTAATCCAAATATAAAATGCCCAGCAAGAAATCCCAGGACTAAAGGGATTATCGTGTTGAAAACGGCAATCAAGGATGATTCCTTAAAATTTTTTTTGAACTGCCTTGGGCTGATTTCAAGCCCTATAAAGAAAAATAGCAGCAGTATGCCCATATTGGTTAAAAAAGAAAATGCGGAATTCACTTCGCTGTTGAACAGGCTGTTTTTTATTATTGGAATTCCAAGAATGACCCCTGCAAGTATCTGGCCTATGACCCTTGGAAGGCTGAAATACCTGAATATTTCTGAGAGAAAAAAAGCAAGTACCAAGGCGACCAGTATGACGAATAGCGGGTTTGACATGTTTTACCGTAAATTGGATTATTAATATAAATAGCTTTTGATTTAGTCAAAAAACAATAACTTTTTATTGGGACTAAAACTTATCAGCCAATATGCCTACGGACAAGGAAATCAAAAAAGAATTCAAAAGCAGAGCTTCAAAAGAGCCTGATAAATATTATGCAACTTCGGTTTTGAAAGCGGAAGGATTTAACAGAAAGCACTGCGCTAAGTGCGGGACTTATTTCTGGTCGGTTACTGAAGGCAATGTTTGCGGCAATCCTGCATGCTCCGGCGGATTTGGTTTCATCGGAGGCACCCCGGCAAAAAAAGAGCTGGATTATATCGGAGTGTGGGATGAGTTTTCAAGGCTGTTTAAGAAATGGGGATACACTCCGATAAAAAGGTACCCGGTTGTCGCAAGATGGCGCGATGACACTGATTTTGTGCAGGCGTCTATTTATGATTTTCAGCCGTATGTTGTTTCAGGGGAGGTTGAGCCGCCGGCAAATCCGCTGGTTGTGCCGCAGATGTGCCTGAGATTCAACGATATTGACAACATAGGGATTACGGGCGCGCACTACTGCGCTTTTGTCATGATTGGCCAGCACGCTTTCATGAAGCCCAAAGACTGGGACCAGGCAAAATATTTTACTGACATTCACAACTGGCTGAGGCAGGGGCTTGGCCTGCCGAATAGTGAAATAAAATACCATGAGGATGCGTGGGCCGGCGGCGGAAATTTCGGGCCCTGCATGGAATATTTTTCCCGCGGATTGGAATTGGGAAACCAGGTTTACATGATGTACGAGCAGACTCCTTCCGGAAACAAGGAATTAAACTTGAAAGTTTTGGACATGGGGATGGGGCATGAGAGAAATGCCTGGTTCACGCAGGGCAAATCAACAAGCTATGAAACCACTTTTCCCACCGTTACAAAAAAACTCCAGTCTATCACGGGAATAAAAGTTGATGATGAGATGATGCAGAAATTTTTGCCTTATTCTTCTTATTTGAATGTTGATGAAGTTGATGACATCAACAAAGTATGGGATGAGGTTGCGGAAAAAACCGGCTATGAGGTCGGAGAGCTGAGAAAAAATATCCTTGATTTGGCTGCGCTTTATTCCGTTGCGGAGCATTCAAGGGCGCTGCTTGTTGCCCTGAGCGACGGGGCTTTGCCTTCAAATGTCGGTGGCGGATACAATCTTCGTGTCATTTTAAGAAGGGCACTGTCTTTTATTGATAAATACAACTGGAATATTTATCTTCCTGACGTGTGCAGGTGGCACGCGGAATACCTTAAGCCTTTATTTCCGGAATTGAGCGATAATCTTGACGAGGTTGAAAAAATACTTGAAGTCGAGAGAATGAAATACGGGGCAACGAAGCAAAAAACAAGCTCAATGATTTCAAAGCTGATGCACGAGGATATTGATGAAAAAAGACTGCTGGTTTTGTATGACAGCTATGGTATAACTCCGGAAGTTGTCAAGGAAGAGGCTGATAAATTAAACAGGAAAATTTCCGTTCCTGACAATTTCTATGCGATGGTTGCAGAGCTTCATGAAAAAAGGGAGCAGGAACACGCCACAAAACGGGAGGAGAAGATTGATTTGGAAAATGTTCCTGACACGAAGACGCCCTATTTTGAGGACTACAAACAATCTGAATTTGACGCCAAGGTTCTGAAAATTATTGGCAGCAAAGTTATTCTTGACGAAACTTATTTTTACCCTACTTCGGGCGGGCAATTGCATGATTTGGGAAAAATAAATGATATTGAAGTTGTCGATGTGTTCAAGCAGGGGAAAATTGTAATCCACGTGCTTGGCCAGAATCCTGATTTTAAAGCTGGTGACAAGATTCACGGTGAAATTGATTTGCAACGTCGCGTTCAGCTTGCAAAGCACCACACAGCGACGCATATAGTAAATGCGGCAGCGCGAAAAGTCCTCGGAAGCCATATTAACCAGGCGGGCGCCAAAAAAGACATTGACAAGGCGACAATTGACCTGACGCATTACCAGAATGTAACGGATGATGAGCTTCAGCAGATTGAAAAAGAAGCAAACCGCCTTGTCAAAGAAGGAATTACCGTGCACAGCACCTTTTTGCCAAGGACAGAAGCGGAGCAGACTTACGGAATGAATATTTATCAGGGCGGGGCAGTTCCGGGAAAAATTCTTAGGATTGTGAACATTGAGGGCGTTGATGTAGAGGCATGCGGCGGAACCCATTTGCACAACACTCTTGAAGCCGGCCATATCAAAATTCTGAAAGCCACTAAAATATCCGACGGAATAGTGAGATTGTATTTCACTGCCGGAGAGGCAGCGCAGAAAGAGGGGACCAAAGAGAAGGAAATACTCGAAGAATCTGTAAGGCTACTTGACGTCAAAATAAATCAGCTTCCTGGGCGGGTTAATGAGTTGTTTGAGAAATGGAAGCTTGCGAAAAAGGCTGTTGAGAAGCATAAAAAAATTGATTTGAATGAATTGGAGCTAAAATCCACGGAAATATTTAATGGAAACATTCTGGATAAAATCGCTGAAATTCTAAAGACGCAGCCGGAGCATGTTGTGAAGACGATTAAAAGATTCTTAAGCGAGCTGCACGAGTTTAAGGGAAAAATAAAATAAACCTTCAATTAGCAATTGGATTTTGTTGCGCTCCCGGGGTACTTTCCCTTGCTGCAATCATTGCTGCATTAAAATAAGCCTGAATTGTGGCCTTCTGCTGATTTGCTTGATCCAGAGGCGGAAACTGGACAGGCGCTCTGCCTTCATAAACTACGTTGTCGCGCCTCAGTTGTGCAACAGCTTCGCGCTTGCGGTACATATCGACTTCCTGCCAGTAATTATCATCCATAACATGAACTATTGTGGCGTCGCCTAAATCCACACTGATTCCTAATGCCCGCATAATTGCGTCTCTCGTAGCTCCTAATACCACTTCCTCGCTTTTGCGATGAGCCCTTCCGTGTACACCGGAACTTTCCTGTCCACCATAAGTTACCGTTACAGTTGCGACATCAAATACTCCATGTTTTCCTACCTCCACTGATTTGAGCTGAAGGACTGAATCGAGAGAGTGGCCGTTGCAATTACTTTCAGAAACTCTTTCATCAATTCCATTTGCCATTTTTTAGTCACCTTTGATTGTTTTGCTGATTTGAGTATACTCTAAACCCAATCTCCGGCCCCCAGTGCTAGAATCAATTCTCTTGGACTAATCCTCACTGCCCCATATTCAGATTCAGCCGATGCTATTTGCCTTCTTATTTCATCCCTATTCTCAGGATTTCTTGGGTCAAGATTATAAATCACTAAAACTTTTTCAGTCTTCGGATGGTAAGCCCAATTGGGAAATGGATTTCTTGTGTTTGGCCTATAGTCAATCGGAATAACTGCCCCCATCAAAGTCGCACGCATGAATTCTTCAGGAATTCTAGTTGGTGCATTTCCCACCGCAAGCTCTAAGGGAGGAACCTGTGATTTTTTTGCAGCTCTGGCTGCTCCGATACTTTCAATTACCTCTTTTTCCGCTAATGCCGTATTTGCTCTCATTGTTTTACACCCCGGTTTTTGTTTTTTAGCATATAGCATAATTTTGCCTGAATTGGAATGGCCAACCAAGAATATTCTCTTTGGGCCTAAACTAGCAGAATTACCATAATGGTACGCAAGACTAACGAAATCAGTGCAGAATTTTCACAAAAATTATTTTTTGGCATTTTTTGAATATTAAAATCTCTGCAGCATTAGACTGCGTGTAAATCGGAATACAATTCGCCAGGAATGCGTCGGACAGCCGAATGCGAAGTCGCACCTGCCGGCTCTGCTTGCGCACCAATTATGCCATGATACCTAAGTGAAGCTTCGAGGTATGCCTGAAGCTGAGCATTAAATTGATCGGCGCTTCTCGACCTTCCGGAACTGGAACTTCCGTTATCACCAACTCTTGCAATAGCAAACCATATTCCACTTTCATCTTCCATTGGGTGGGTTGTAATTCTTGGCATTGGGGTTTCCTTGCCAGTATACTGCCTTAATGCGTCCTCTAAGGCACGAAGCGGATCATTGCCAGCCCCTTGATAAATAGTTGGATTTCCTTGACTAGTAATACTTATGGCTACCTGTGCCGGACTTCCTATTGCTTGTTGATAGCTCACTACACTGTACGCCTTATTCGGTCTCATTTCATCCACCTTTTGATTGTTTGTTATTGCATTCTCAAGCTTAAATTATCAGCAAAGCCCCGCAGAATGCGTTTGGGGGCTTTATAGCAAAACAAGAGATGTAATACCAATCAGGTTAATTTTAGAAAATTTTACTTTGTTTGTTTCTGAAAATTTCTGACTCATAAACCTATCTAATGGCACTTTATTTATAAGCATAATGGCAGAAAAGACACAAAATTTATATATTATGGCATAATGCTGTCATTTATGACATCAACAGCAAAAGAGGTAGCGAAAGAGATAGAAGACGATGTGATAGTCAGGAGAGCGCTTGAAAAAGGAATTGTCAGCATGAATTCTTTGGCAGTTTACCTGATAAAAAAGAAAAATATTCACGCATCGCTTGATGCCGTTGTTAGCGCCATAAGAAGATACAGGCAGGAAGTGCCGCTTGAAAAAAAATATGAGAAAGCCAAAGATGTCATTTCGAAATCATCCGATATAAGAATAACAACAAATATTGTTGAGATAGCCGTTGAAAAAAACGAGGAGGCGCAGAGAATCCTTCAGAAAGCATTTGCCATGGTCAGCGTTGACAAAGGCGAGATACTTTTGATAATACAGGGAGAAAAATCCATCAAGTTCATAATAAATGCGAAGAACAAGGAAAAAATACTGCAGCTTTTTTCAAGAAAATCAATCATGTCTATAGAGGACAATCTCGCCGAAATAAACATACACCTGACGGATGATGCGGTTAAAACGCCGGGAATAATAGCGACGCTTTCAACGGAGTTCATGGTGCACGACATAAACGTATATGAGTCAATGAGCTGCGTTCCTGAGATGCTGTTTTTTGTGAAGCAGAAGGATGTCATGAAGAGCTACCAGGTGCTGTCAATGCTGGTCAATATCAAGGGCGATTAAATTCAGGCAGATTTTGACAATTCTAAAACAAAAATTTTTAAGTAAATCCAGTATCAGCCTTAATAATGAGTAAGATGAAAATGAATAAGCGCGAGATAGTAAGCATAGACGGAGAGATTTTTGACCTGAAAGACGGGAAAATATCCGTACTTGACCACTGCTTTTTGTACGGGGACGGCGTTTTTGAAGGCATCAGAATGATTAACAGAGGTATTCTCTTTCACAAAGAGCATATGAACCGGCTTTATGAATCAGCAAAATTCGTGAGAATTCCGATGGTGCCAAGGAAAAAATATGAAAAATATCTTTTTGATGCCGTTAAGGCCAGCAATTTTGATTCATGTTATACTAGGGTTGTTGTCACAAGAGGCGTCGGAGATATGGGAGTCAACCCTACTAAATGCTCCGGCTCAAAACTGGTTATAATTGTCACAAGCCTCAAGCTTTATCCGGAAAAGCTATATGAAAACGGGCTGAAGCTGATAGTTGCAAAAACCAGAAAAACCCCTTATGCAAGCCTTAACTGCGGCATTAAATCCTGCAACTACCTGAACAACGTCATGGCGAAGTGGGAAGCAGTGGACCGTGGAGCTGACGAGGCGGTGATGATAGGCGAGAATGGGATTGTGTCGGAAGCTACGCTGGACAACATTTTTGGCATAAAAGCCAACACACTTTTCACGCCAGGACTTGAAACAAACTGCCTGCCGGGTATCACAAGGGAAAAGATAATGGAGATTGCCAGGAAGCAGGGCATGAAAGTAGCTGAGGGCGCATTCACCCCAAATGATTTTATGTCAGCTGATGAAGTATTTTTAACAGGGACGGGAGCTGGAATAGTTTCTGTAACAAAAATAGAGAATAAAACTATCGGCAGCGGCAAGATGGGACCGAATACAAAAAGATTGAGGGAAGAATACAACTCGAGAATAAAAGAGTTCTGCACTGCTATAAATTGATTTTATAATAATCAAAGAAATCTAAATAAACTTAACCAGTTTTGTCTGCTGCTTTATATTTTTCAATAAAATGCTTGAACTCAACAGATAATCTATGTTGTAATTGAACTTTCTTTTGATTAATTTTCTTGCGTAATCCAGCATCAGCTCTTTTGAAGAAAATTCTATTGGTTTAGATGATACAGTTTTTCTTGCGCTTTCGCGCGTGACCCAGACCCCTAAAGGCATGGTGTATTCGTCTGTTATAAACCTTAATGCAAGAACAGAAGCCTGCCGTTTCATTTCCTTTAGTTTTTCCAATATTGCCAACCTTACAGTGTAATATCCGCCGACAGTGTTTGATGCGTACAATTTTCTCCCGGAATAACTTTCATAATCGGTCGTGTGCCTTAACTCCCTTCCGTAATCCCAGTTTGGCGGCGCATAAGTTTCAAACAGCTCATAGCTCCAGACTTCAGGAAACATCAGAATTAAATAATAATTTCCCAAATAATTTCCGAAAAAAGAATAATAAGAATCTGTTTCACTGAAATCCTTTATTTCACTGATTAAGCTTTTTCCGATAATATCATCGGTGGCAACTATAGACCACCTTGTTGGAACTAATTTTCTGTCTTTTTTTAATCCCAATGTCCCGACGCTTAAAATTCTGCTCAAAAAGTTTTCATCAAACTTATTTTCGTAAAGGTAATTAACAGCTTCATTTGCCTTCAGGTCAATATCATCAAAAACTTTCCAGACTTTTGTGTGGATTTTCGGGTTTTCCGTCAGGGAAGCTTTTTTTAATTTTGCATTCGGGCCTGTGGGGGCCATGTGCGAGTCAAGGTTTAGCTGAAATCTCGGCTTTTCCTTTAGTTGTATTTCAACATCAACCGGCTTGGAGGACATTGCAATGTCCTGCGACAATTCTATTAACTTTATCTTTTTTTTAATATTGACATTATCCCGCGAATTTAGCAAGGAACTTCTGAAATCCACGATTTTCGGAATTTCAAAATTCTCCGAAGACCAGAATTTGGGAGCATCGTACAGCCAGGAGTCATCGCTTTGCTCAGGCGGCGCAAGAATTCCGACATTCACATTCGGATAGCCAAATCTTCCGACAAAAGGAGAGACTGCATCGCTTGTAAAATTTGTGGAATCATTGCCGCCAATCTTGTCCCTTACTTTGTAGATGGCGCTGTTTCTCGCGCAGACCGGGCATCTTCCCTTTCCGCAGTCTCCCAGCGGGTCGTATCCTTTATGTTGCCTGAACTGAACTTGCATAAGAAGTTATAATGTAAGAATGAATATAAATATTTTGGATTTGATTTAACGATGATAATTTTGAGCGACCGCGGTTACATATTCCCTTGTTTCCATTGGTAATTTATTAAATGGTTTTCTTGCACGGGATGGCCCGCTATTGTAGGCTATTAGGGCTTGGGACTCATTTCCAAATTCATCAAGCCATTTTCCGAAATATCTTATACCGGCACGTATATTCATTCTTGGGTCAAGAATCTTTTTTGGGTCTAGGCCTACCTCTTTCATGGCTTCTTTTGTCACCATTGTCAGCCCGTATGCCCCGGAAGGAATCTTATTCCCCTGCTTGTCTGTCCTGTAAACCAATATATATGGCCTGGCCGCTTTTGTTTTTGAATTGTTATTTCTGACTTTTTTTACTTTGTAGCTTGGCTTATTAGGATCATATTCTGGATTTTCCCTTTCCATAATCCCCAGCATTTGATTTGGAGATAAAGCTGTTCTTGCAGTTTTGTTGTATAATTCCGTTTCTTGTTCCACTAACACATTTATCCATTGTGGCATTGTTTTTATTTTATGTGGTTGTGGTGGCTTATTTGGAGACAGCCTAACTGTGTCCCTCCATGTGGCAATTCCCTTGTCAATGTTGATTATCCCCACTTCATTTATGTCCTTAACAAAATCAGACAGCCTATCTGCTTCCTGAACAGCGTCGTCCCATGAAGAAAATCTGCCGATTAATGTTCTTGTGCCTGTTTTTTCATCCAACCTATGAACATTAGAGTAGTTATTTGAATTAAGAAAATCTTTGTTTTTTTGATAGTTGCTTATATCTTTGTTAAAAGAATATTGGATGTACCATCCGTCTTCTACTTTTTCGGTTTGCTGGTTCGGCTGAATAGCACTAGAAGACTCCTGATTAACAATATTATCTATAGTTTTGGGATCAGTTTGCCCGGCTGCGCCTCGACTTTTTGTCGAATAGCATTCCACATCTGCAAGCCTGTCACCTATGGCTCCGCCTACAATTTTAGCCATAGGATATCCTGCGGCAACAGCCAAAGCGGTTAAAAAATCCCTTCTGTTTAGGTTCATATTAAAATCTGCCAAATTTCCACTTTATAAACCTTTCTATTTTGTAAGTACTAATAAGTAGTAAATAAGGCATAACTTAGGTAATCCATTAAAAACAAACTCTTATATAAGCAAAATCAAAACTTGATTATATGGCATTATCAAAAAAACAAGTGGCTGAGTTGAGGGAGCATTTAGATAACTGCAGAAATCCGCTGTTCTTTTTTGACGATGACCAGGACGGATTAAGCGCTTTTCTTTTGCTTTACAGGTACAAAAGAGAAGGGCATGGAATTGTTGTAAAGACGTCATCGAAACTTGGAATTGTTTTTTCAAGTAAAGTGAAGGAGTACCATCCTGATAAAGTTTTTATCCTTGACATAGCTGAGGTTGCTCAGGAGTTTATTGATGAAATTAAAGTTCCGGTTGTGTGGGTTGACCATCACGGGCCTTTTCAAAGGGAAAACGTGAAGTATTTTAATCCCAGAGTTTCAGAGCCGGATGATAATTTTCCTACTTCATTTTTATGCTACCAGGCTGTTGAGCAGGATTTATGGATTGCATCCCTCGGGAGCGTTGCAGACTGGTTTGTGCCGCCGTTCATCAAGGAATTCAGGGAAAAATATCCGGAACTTTTAGACAAGGATTACACACATCCAGGAGATATAATTTTTAACACTCCACTTGGAAAGCTTATAAGGATTTTTTCATTTATACTTAAGGGGAAGTACAATGAAGTTATGAAATCCGTAAAGATTCTGACAAGAATAAAAGAGCCGAGTGAGATTCTTGAGCAGAAAACAGAGCAGGGAAAGTTTATCTACAAAAGATATGAGAAAATCAATGAAAAGTATGAGCCGATACTGAAGGAAGTTACTGAGGCAGCCGAAAATACAAAAGGCAAAATCATAATTTATAAATACAATGAGGACAGGATGAGCTTTACAAGCGACTTGTCAAATGAAGCGGTCTATAAGTTTCCGGACAAAGTTATCATAATCGCCAGGGAAAAAGGCGATGAGATGAAATGCAGCCTGAGGGCGGCAAACATCCTTATTCCGGAAAGGCTGCAGAAAGCTTTGGCTGGGCTGGAAGGATACGGCGGAGGGCACGAGCA
>DATDYS010000063.1:0-47522 GCA_035288925.1 Candidatus Nanoarchaeia archaeon | reverse complement strand
GAGGAAATTCTGACTGAAGAAGAATTAAGGCACCTTCTCCAAACAAAAGACCATCCAATAGCATATGACGGATTTGAACCCAGTGGCCAGGATATACACATAGCTCAAGGAATCTTAAGGTCTATCAACATCAACAAGATGGCTAAAGCTGGTGTCAAGTTCAAGATGCTGGTTGCTGACTGGCACGCCTGGGCAAACAACAAAATGGGCGGCGACTTGGAAAGAATACAGACTGTCGGCAAATACTTAATAGAAGTTTGGAAGCACTGCGGAATGGATTTAAACAATGTCGAATTTATCTGGGCAAATGATTTTGTGAAAGACACAGAGTACTGGAAAAAAGTAATGCAGGTTTCAAGAAATTCCACAGTTAACAGGATTGTAAGAACCGGCCAGATAATGGGCAGAAAGGAATCCGATGTTCAGCAGGCGTCTCAGATTTTATACCCGTGCATGCAGTGCGCTGATATTTTCCAGCTAAAGGCAGATATTTGCCAGTTGGGGATGGACCAAAGGAAAGTCAATGTTCTGGCAAGAGAATTAGGCCCAAGTTTAGGTTTCTGGAAGCCGGTTGTCGTAAGCCATCATATGCTGATGGGCCTTGGAGAGCCGCCAAAATCAAAAGACATTGACAGGGTTATTGACCTAAAAATGTCCAAGTCAAAGCCGGACACTGCAATTTTCATGAACGATTCTGAAGAAGATATCAAAAGAAAGATTGGAAAAGCATACTGCCCTGCAAAAGTCACCGAAGAAAACCCGATGCTCGAATATTCAAAATATTTAATTTTTGAAAAATTTAATGTCATGGAATTCAACCGTCCGGAAAAATTCGGCGGTGATTTGGTTGTAGAAAATTACAAAGAGCTGGAAAGGATATATGCCGAAGGAAAGATTCATCCAATGGATTTGAAGAATTCAGTTTCCCATTATATTAATAAAATGGTAAATCCAGTAAGGGAAGCATTCCATAAAGACCAGAAACTGAAGCATCTTCTTGAAACAATCAGAAAATTTGAAGTTACTAGATAATTTATTCCTGCTCTATAACAACCAAAGTGTATTTGTCAGTAAAGTATTCTGCTGAAATTCTTTTAATGTCCTCAACAGTCACTTTTTTTATTTTGCTGATGTAGGAATCTGCAAGCTTTGCGTCTTTGATTGTATCCCAGAATGAGAAATTGTCGGTGCAGTGAAAATTGTCTTCCATCTGCAGGGTGTGGTTTCCTTCCATGTAAGTTTTCGCCTCATCAACGTCAAGTTTTGTGGCTCTTCTTAATCTGCGGAACTGCTGCATGATAATCTCCTTTGCCTTTCCGATATTTTTCTTGTCAAGGTTAGTATAAACTGCGAACATCCCATAATCTTTCTCGCTTTCGTTGTTTATTCCAACCTGGTAAGCGAGCCCCCCTTTATTCCTTATCTCGTCAAACATCCATCCGGACTGTCCACGACCAAGAATCGCGGTTATGACATCCAGAACATAGCTGTCTTCGTGCATCCGCGGAACCGCCTTGTATCCCAAAACCATGTAGGAGTTGAGAGTTTTTTTCTTCCTAATGACTTTTTTCATTGCCTTCTGCGCTGGCTCATTGACTTTTCCTCTCACAATAATTTTTTTTGGCTTCATCTCGTGAAAGTATTTCTCTATTTTTTCCTTCACGTTGCTGACATTACCTGCAACAGAAATAATCATGTTATTCGGGGTATAATGCGCTGTGTAGTAATCAACAAGCTGCTTTCGCGTAATTGCTTTTACAGTCTCGGCAGTTCCGTAGGTGGGGTTGGCGGCGGGATGCTTTTCAAACAGCGCCTGCTGGAATAGTATCCACTGGAACAGGCGCGGGTCGTCATTGACCATGTTTATCTCCTTTAAAATAACCCGCTTCTCTTTTTCCATAATCTTTTCCACGAATACGGGATTCTTGACCATATCAGAAAGAATGTCAAGCGCATTGTCAAATCTTTTGTTTATAATCTTGATGAAGAAGGCAGTCCTGTCGCCTGTCGTGTAAGCGTTAAAGTCGCCTCCGTATTTCTCTATTTCATTTGCGATTTCCCTGCTGGTTTTTCTTTTCTTCGTGCCTTCAAAAAGCATGTGCTCAAGAAAGTGCGAAATGCCGGCAACTTTCAGGCTTTCAAAGTTTGAGCCGACTTTGAACATAATCTCAACTGCGACGGATTTTGAGGAAGTCTTCTCGAAAATCAGGGTTATTCCGTTTTTAAGGGTGTATTTTTTCATATTTACAAAAGAAAAGATTTAAATGGTTTATAAGACTTATTGTTTTCATGAAAATAATGGAATTCCGGCATATTCTTGAAAAAAAGAATCTGGATGCGGCAGTCTTATACAATTCCGAATTTCCAAGAATAAACCCGAATATGGTTTATTTTTCAGGCTACACCGGACTGGGCATGCTGGTCATCCCAAAAAATAAGCAGCCATTTCTAATGGCCCCTGAAATGGAATTCCAGAAAGCAAAAAAATCAATGGTGAAAAAAGTTTATTCAATGCAGAAGAAAAGATTTTTCGAGTCGGTATCGGATATAATCAGGAAAAATGGCATAAAAGCAAAAAATATAGCAATTGACAGGAACAACTTTACATTAAACTCATTTAAATATTTCAAAAAATCGTTCAGAAAATCCAAATTCAGGGATGTTTCATTAGACTGCACCAAATTAAGGGAAATAAAAACAAATAAAGAAATTGAATATCTGAAAACATCGTGCAATTGCGCCGACAAAATAATCCAGAAAACAATAAAAAATTTCAGGGATTTCAGAACAGAGTCAGAGGCTGCGGCTTTTCTTGAGTATGAAACAAAAAAGTTTGGATTGGAACTGTCATTTAACCCCATTGTAGCATCCGGAAGCAACGGAAGCATGCCGCACCACGAGCCGAAAAATGAGAAGATAAAAAGCGGCTTGTGTGTCATTGATTTCGGAGTTAAATATAATGGATACTGCTCGGATATAACAAGGACAATCTGCGTTGGAAAACCAAAAAAAGAAGAAATCAGCATGTATAACTTATTATTAAAAATACAAAATGGCACGATAAATCAAATAAAAGAAAACAAAAAATGCTCAGAATTGTATGATTTTGTGAACAAAAATCTTGGAAAATACAAAAAATATTTTACTCATGGGCTAGGGCACGGGGTTGGAATAGAAATCCATGAAATGCCAAACCTGACTTTAAATTCAAAAGACAAAATTCAAAACAACATGGTTTTTACGATAGAGCCGGGAGTTTATTTTCCAAAAAAATACGGAATAAGGATTGAAGATACTGTATTGTTTAAAAATAAGCCAATAGTTTTGACAAAAACATCAAAAGATTTATTAATAATCTAACTATATCTTCCTTTATGAAATATAACGAAAAATCATTTAATTCTGCAGTTGAAGACTACAAAAATCTTGTTGGTAATGTTAAAAGCAAAGATTTCTTTATAAGATTTGATTTAGACAACAAAAATGCATTTTATTCATTGGCACCTTTATCTAGGGCTTTGCACGATTTAGGCGCAGATGTAAGCTGCATTGGAATAAACAAAACATCTGAAAGCCTGGAAGCTGTAAAAGATGTGTGGAATATTTTCGAAGAGCTGGAAAAAGGGATAAAAAATGAAAAAACAGATGCCCTGAAAGAATTTATTGATGAAGTTGATAAAAAGGCAAAGGGAGAGTTCAGAAAATTATTCAAGAAGCCAGATGTAATGCTTGAGGCAAAAGAAAACAAATTCACAGGAGATTTAGAGCTTCCATTTCACACAGAATGGTTTAAGGATTACAGAATGGAAGAATTGATGCAGACTTCGGAAATACTCTGGAGGGATGTTTATGCCCTTAAAAAGAACGAAAGAGTTGGCATTGGATTTTCGCTTATACCCAAAGAAACTTTGATTGGACATCCTTTGGAAGATTATCTTGACTCTTATTCGATAATATGGGCAATGACGCAGGCAGTAGCAAGAATAGCAGACCCAACCATGAACAGCTCCACATTCAGGGGCTCGATGCTTGAAAAAAGCGAAAGGGTTTCAGAACTAAGGGCGACTTTGCTGGGCTGTGAGCTGGAAAAAGAAATTGGCGAAGAGCCATTTATTAAATTTAAAAAATTATCAAATTTATTGAAATTAAGCAGAATTAAGCCGATTGACTTGTCTTTTTCAATCAGCGCAAAAGGCTACCCCGGCAAGCATCTTTTTGGGGAAATGATAGGATACCCATCTGCAAACAAAAAGACAAGATGGCAGTCTCCGGGGCAGATGGTTTACAAGCTTGACTTCTATCCGCAGACAAAAGACGAATCAAGAGACCCACTTGCAAGAGTCGCATTCACTGAAACAATCCCAATTGACATCTTCATCGAGACAAATTTGGTTGATTGGAGTGACATAAGGGATAGGAACCAAAGATTAAAAGACAGGATGGACAAGTGTGATGTTATTTACGTAGAGGGAAAATTAAAGGAAAAATATGTTACAAGGCTTGAGGTCGGGCTGGTCAAGCCGGACGGCACGAGAAGGTGGGTCCGGAGATCAGACACAGATGTCCGTGAAAAAATAAACAGAGATTACCTGAAAATGACTGGAATTAGAGCCGGCAACATGGGTAATATTCCTGGCGGAGAGGCGTTTGTAACTCCCGAATACATAAAAGGAATTTTTGTAGGTGACGTGGTTATTCACGTTGACCAAAGCTACCAGCTGAATGAAAAAAATCCATTGGTTGTCGAGTGTTTTGGCGATAATTACAAAGTAATTGACGGGCCTAAAGATATAATTGAAAAGCTCAACAAAAGAAAAAAAGAATCCATGCAGATGCTTCTGGAAGCGGAGAAAAACAAAAGCCTTCCGAAAGAAATCATTGGAATGAAAAAGAAGAATTTTGAAAGAGTCGGGGAGTTTGCAATCAATACAAACCCAAAGGCAAGATTGTGTGATTACCTTATTGTCAATGAGAAAATAGCCAGGATGATGCACATTGCTCTTGGCTCCGGATTTGAGCCTGACAGAAGCACCGAATACCACATGGACATAGTTTTCAACGCCCCGCGGCAGAAGCTTGATGTATACGGCGTTGACAAAAAAGGAAATAAATGCTGGATTTTGAAAGACGGGGAGTTTGCGGCATAGGCATTTCATTTATTTTATTTCGTTTTAAAATTTAACAATAGGTAAAAAATGTCATTAAATAAATCAGCCAGCATAATTCTCAGAGATTGCATGGCTTTGAAGAAAAATGAATCATGCCTTATAGTCACAGACAAAAAACTAAAATCAATCGGAGAGCTTCTCTTTAGGAAATCTTTGAAAATATGCAAAAAATCAAAGCTGATTTTTACAAATATCCCGAAATCTCATGGCTCCGAGCCGCCTCAAAACGTTGCGGAAGAAATGCTGAATTATGATGTCATCCTGCTGCCAACAACAAAATCACTGAGCCACACAAGGGCAAGAAACGCAGCGTCAAAAACAGGGGCAAGGATTGCAAGCATGCCAGGAATAACTGAAGATATGATGAATCGTGCTTTAAATGTCGATTTTTATAAAATACGTGAATTAAATAATAAATTAATTTCCAAATTAAAAAATAGAAATAAAATTAAAATAATCACAAAAAAAGGAACAAACATAGAATTTAACTTAAAAGAGAGAAAATGGAAGCCTGACGATGGAATATACACAAAAAGAGGGGATTTTGGCAACTTGCCGGCAGGAGAAATATTCATCGCGCCTTTGGAAGGAAAAACAAGCGGAAAACTTGTCTGCGATGCAAGCGTCGGAGGGATTGGCAAAGTCGATAAAAATATTGAAATTATCGTCAAAGGCGGGTTTATCGAAAGCGTAAGGGGAGGGAATGTTGCAAATCAATTTAAAAAATTATTGAAAAACAAATTATACAGAAATGTTGCTGAATTAGGAATTGGCACAAACCCGAAAGCAAAAATAACCGGAGAAGTTCTCGAGGATGAGAAAGTCATGGGCACCTGCCACATCGCTTTCGGCAACAACAGGCATTTCGGAGGCAACGTTGATGTTCCTTTCCACGTTGATTTTGTAATCAGAAATCCGACGATTTACGCTGATAACATTCTGATAATGAACAACGGCAAATTTAGTCCCTAAATCCAAAACTTTTTAAATAACATTTTTTTCTGAATCATTATGCCTGCAAAAGAAGCGAAGGACAAAAACATAATCGACAGCATAATGTACCGATATTCTACTTCTGCAAACCCCTTTGAAGAGGAGAACAGGATTCTCAGGGAAACAGTTACCCACCTAAAAAATGAGGTTGAAAGGTTTAAATCCGCCCCGTTGATGGTCTGCGAAGTCAAGGAATTGTTTGGGGACACCGCCATAATAAAAATTCCGAACGGCAACCAGTTTCTTGTGAATATAGCAAGCGACTGCGATAAGCTGAAGGCAGGGGACTTGATACTTGTAGAGCAGAAAAACCTTACGGTCATAAGAAAGACCCCAATCACAAAAAGATTTAACATTGAGAAATATGTGATTATAGAAAAGCCAACTATCTCCTGGAAAGATATAGGCGGCCTCGACAGGCAGGCAGAGGAGATAAGGGAAGTCATAGAGCTCCCGCTCAAAAAGCCGGAATTGTTCAGGAAAGTCGGAATAACTCCGCCGAAGGGAATCCTGCTTTACGGCGAGCCCGGAACCGGAAAGACTTTGCTTGCAAAAGCGGTTGCCGCATCAACAAACTCGACTTTTATAGAAGTGGTCGGCTCTGAATTGGTCCAAAAATTCATCGGGGAAGGGGCAAAATTAATCAAGGAAATTTTTGAATATGCAAGAAAAAAAGCCCCCGCTGTTGTTTTCATTGACGAACTGGACGCGCTTGCATCAAAAAGAGTTGAGGTAGGAACATCGGGTGAAAGGGAAGTCAACAGGACTTTCATGCAGCTTCTTGCCGAACTTGATGGATTTAAGCCGCTTGATAATGTCAAGATAATCGGAGCGACGAACAGGAAAGACATACTTGATACTGCAATTATAAGGCCGGGAAGATTGGACAGGCTAATCCACATACCGATTCCAAATAAAGAGTCCAGGGCATCTATCTTCAAAATTCATTCAAAGAATATGACGTTTGACAAAAATGTTGTTCCAGAGATTATAGTGGAAGGGATGGGAGGGTTTAGTGGTGCTGAGATCAAAGCCGTATGCACAGAATCCGGCTATTTTGCAATTCGACAAAATCGCGAATATGTGACAAGGGAAGATTTCCTGAAGGCGATTGACAAGGTAAAGCTGGATGAGAAGGCAGAGGGCGAGGACTACGCAGGCATGTTCGGGTAAATTATTTAATTTTTTATTCTTAGTTAATTATAATAGCTGAATTTTTTGCAGAAAGAGCAATAAAGCACACGCTCAGCAGTTACTATCTCACTTCATCAGCTTTCGCTTAAGTGGGTGTTCACGAAAATCATCGCGTGTGCATGCAGAATAAGCAACCATGATTTTTAAAGCTTGTTATTAAAAAACTTCAAAATCAACGCAAACACGGTAGAAGCCAGGAGAATACTGTCCGCATTTCACTGTATTTAGAATTTTAAATTTCTTTTTTGATTTATCGCACGCTTTCTTTATCTTCTCATGTGCTTTTTCAAACTCACCCTCATGCAGAAAATCATAGAAGTGGATTATCCCATTATTTTTAATGTACTTTAATGTCAGTCCAAGAAAATTTTCCCCGCCTTTGGGCAGCGGCATGAGAATCCTGTCAAATTTTTTGTTTACTTTTGGCATAACTTTATTTACATCTCCAAGAAAAACTTTGACTTTATTCTCCAATTTATTTTTTTTGATGTTTTCAAGCGCGTATTTGTGGGCTATGGGGTTGATTTCGATGCCATAAACTTCTTTTGCTTGTGAATTTTTGATGATTACTAAAGGATAAACACCACTCCCCGAAAACATAACCATAATAGATTCATTATTTTTTATCAAATCAGCAATTCTTTTTCTCTCGCTTGACATCCTTGCGGAAAAATAAACTTTTTCAACATCAAGTTTTATGTAAACTTCGTTTTCTTTATGCGTTGTTTCCTTCCTTTTCTCGCCGGCAATAATCTTTAATTTTGGAGTCCTGAACTTGCCTGAATATTTTTTAGTTTTTTTAATGACAGTTTTGATGTGATGGTAAGTTTCAAGAATAACTTTCCCAATCAGTTTCTCTTTCTCGCTTAATTCCTTTGGAAACTCTGAGAAAATCAGGATATCGCCTACAACATCAAATGAAGTTGGCATTAATTTAAGCTCTTTCTCGCTTAATTTATCCTTTAGGTAAAACTTTAGGTTTTTTTTCATCCAAAAAACTCTCCCAAGCCCTTTTGCCCTTTCTTTTCTTTTAATTTAAGCAGTTCGCTAATCTGCCCCTTAACCCTCTCTTCGGAGAAATCATGTTTGTCAACGAGTAAATCCCTTACTTTCTCCTCATCAATTTGCCCCCATTTTAATTCATATTCCTTGTTGACTTTCATGTGCTTAATCAAGTCAAACACTTCTTTCCATTCAAATTCGAAATTGTCAGCCCATTTTGCTTCATTAAACATAGCATCAAAATTATTTTCATGCTTCTTGACAAGTTTAATGGCGGATTTAGGGCCGATTCCTTTGATGCCGCCCATGTTAAAATCCGTTCCAACCAGCATGGCCAAAACAATTAACTGGTCTTGGTTGATTCCAAGATGCTTTAAATTCTCATCAAGTAAAATCATGTCAGGATTTACAGTTTCATAGCTTAATTTGTTTGTTTTCTTCTTTCTGCCGGCAATGCTCACATTTCTTATTATTCTGGGAGCTTCAAAAAGCAAGGCATCTGCATCATTTGTTGCGATTGCATAGGCATCGTCGTTTTTGACAATCAAAGAAGCCTGTGCTTCCGCCTCAGAAGGCGCCGTGATTGCTGGCAGCCCGAATGCCTCAACTAATTTCTTCGCCTCTTCTTTCATTTCATCATTCAGCCTTGAAGTTCTTGAAGCATACTTTTTCATAAGCTCTTCATCACCTTCTTCCTTTGCCTTGTCAAGGTTTTTCTGCGCCTCAATCTTGATTTCCTTTCTTTTTTCCAGCGTTAATTTTTTCAGCAGAGGCGCCTCACCATCAAAAACAAAGGCAAGCCTGACATTGTGCTGCATGAGATTGGAAATTCTGGATAACAGCCCAACCAAGTGCGAAGTTACGTTTCCCTTAGAATCCATCAGAAGCCCCCCGTCTCTCTGCCTTATGGAGCTCAAGAACTGGTACAGCCACATAGAAGCATCTACAGCCAGTATTTTGTTCTGCAAAGCATCGATTTCAATTTCTTTTATTAACAGTAATTCTGTCAGTGCTACTCCCATTTCACACCTGCTTGAAAGTGAGATTATTTAATTCCTTTTTCATCATTTCCAAAGCTTTAGTTGACAATTCTCCCGGGGCCAAAACAATAACCGGCAGTTTCTTGAACTGCCCCTTGACATAGGCATTGCTCAAGTCAGAATCGCTGATTCTTTTTTTATTTTTGGCTTTGCAATAATATTGCAGGTTTCCCACCACGCTCTGGATTTCTATAATAAAATCAATTTCAGAATTTTTCTTGACAATTTCTGTGCTGATGATAATAATTTTATTTTTCTCGAAGAATTTCATAATATCTTTCATGAACTCGTCTTCTTTGGATGCTTCTTTTGGCTTTCTTCCCCTTTTTTCTATCGGCTTTTCAACTGTTTCTTTCAGCTGCTGCTGCACTTTTTCTATCGGCTTTTCTTCAATCTTTTTTTCAACTGGAACTTCTTTCTGCTGAACATCTTTTTTACTTTCCGTCTGAATTTTTGTTTCCTCCTTAACCTCTATCTTGTCCTCTTTTTCAAAAATATCCAGTTTTGATTTGATGATTTTTCCGGCTTCTTCGTCCGAAGCCAAAAACCACTTCCAGAAAATCTCGCTTGTATCGCTGTATTTAACATTTAATGGCATCGCAAAATCTTTTATTTCCCTTAATGCAACTCTTACTACCGGGGCCTGCTCGGAATCACGCAAAACTTTATTTTCTTTCAGCAATTCAAGCGCTTTGGCTTCCTTTTCATTCAAATTAGATGTATATTTTAAAAGCATTGATTCCTGCCCTGCAAGATAATACAGTGGAGAGCCGCCGACTTTTATTGAGGAAATCTTCATTTTTTTTGTCGCGGTCAGCTCGGCAAGGTGCGCGGAAGCCATCACCATATCCATCCCTATAAGCTTTGAAATCTGTATGGGCAGCACGGGGCCTTTCACCTTCACGAAGTCTATAATCTTGTCTCTGTTGTCCATAGCCTAAAACTAAAGAAGATTGTTTTATATATTTTGTTATTAAGAACTAAGGCCTTAACCACCTACACTCGTAGTACGTGACATCATTTTCTGAATCAACTATTCCCAGTAATAACCTTTTCTTTGTCGAATGCGCAACCCTGTTCTTGGCTGCGAACTCGTACCAGGTCAATGTCGAGCCTTCATGCACTGGAAACACGACCCATTTTGCGTGGTCTTCGCCCGGCTTGATTCCACGGTCATAAATCCTGAAATCCGCCCCGAATTTTAAAGCGGTCTTGATTATGTAGCCCCTGTTTCTGATGTCTTTGTAAACAGAATACCTTACCCATAAATTAGCCTCTGACTTCTGGGCTTTCTTCATGAAAGAGTCAAAATTAATCAGCTTGTCTTTTGAATCATGCAATATAAGCCTCTTTTTATCAACGAGGTATAACGCTTCCATCAGTGAAAGCTGGACCCTTCCGTCTTCCAATAATTCGCCAAACCTGCTTTGGTTATAGAGCTCTCTAGCTGGATCTGAGCTTTCTGTAAGCACTCTTTCCTTTGAAAAATATGCTTTGACAGGCTCTTTGTGTTCTTTGGTTTCCTTAACTTCTTCCTTCTTGGGAAGAACTTCAGATTCTTCCTTTTTCTTGGCCATAAATATGATATACAGGGGTATGGTTGGGTGTTTAAAAAGGTTGTTTATTTTTTGGAATGCAAATTAAGTTCCGATTAAGCTAACTCAATAATCCTCAATATTTATATAGTGGGTTATAATTTTCCAAACACGTGGAGGCAGATTATTATGGGTTTTTTGGAAACAAAATATGGTGATTACCTGTACGTGATTTTTCGCTTGGGGATAGGTGCGTTGTTTTTTGTGCTGGGAGTTATGAAATTGTTTGGATTATGGGGCATGCCTGGCGGGCCTGCTGCTTTTGGAACTTTAATATGGTATGCCGGCGCAGGTGAACTGCTAATTGGGCTATCTTTGATAACGGGCGCCTTGGTGCGGCTTGCGTCAGCCTTTGGCATCATCGAGATGATCGTGGCATATTATATAGGGCATGTCAGCGTTTCTGGATGGAATCCTGCTGTCAATATGGGAATGCCTGCTATTTTGTTCATGCTTGCATTCATCGTTACATTGGCATACGGCGCGAAAAAGGCAAGCTTGGAGCAGAAAGTCTTCAAAAAAGAATTTTTTTAAGTTTTTATCTTATCTTTCAATATTAGGCCACGTATAATTTTATATTTTCATCCTTGGTAAAATACCAGTTCCCAAACAAAAACCCTTATAAATTCTATTTCTATTCTCTATACTATGCAACTTACATTTTTAGGAACATCTTCAATGGTTCCGACAAAAGAAAGAAACCAGATAGCAGTTTTTCTTAGTTATGACACTGAAGGAATTTTGTTTGACTGCGGTGAAGGCACGCAGCGACAGTTCAAGATTGCCGGCATCCCATTAAGCAAAGTAACAAAAATTTTGCTGAGCCACTGGCATGGCGACCATGTATTGGGCTTGCCTGGGCTGATGCAGACTTTAAGCTCTACTGATTACACCGGAACTTTGGAAATCTACGGACCGGCGGGAACAAAAAAAAGAATGGAAAAAATGTTTGAGGCATTTGTTTTTGACAAAAAATTAAATTTCAAAGTTGAAGAAGTAAAAGACGGAAAATTCTTTGAAAACAGCGATTTCGAGCTGGAGTCGCACACATTAGAGCATGGAATTGAAACTCTTGGATTTAAATTCATAGAAAAAGACAAGAGAAAAGTCGATATGAGGAAAGTGAAAAAATTAGGAATTCCCGAAGGCCCGCTAATCGGAAAGCTGCAGCAGTGCCATTCAATTGAGCACAGCGGCAAAAAAATAAATCCAGATGATGTTACCGATATCGAGCAGGGAAAGAAAGTTGCGTACGTTACTGACACAGTTTTATGCAGCGGCTGCTATAAAACGGCAGAAGATGTTGATCTATTGATTTGCGAAGCAACATACTCCTCAAAATTGGCTGACAAGGGTGAAGAATACGGCCACATGACTGCAAAGCAGGCAGGGCAGCTGGCAAACAAGTCAAACGCAAAGCAGCTGGCCCTGATACATTTCAGCGCGCGGTACAAGAACACGCAGGAGCTGGAAGAGGACGCAAGAAACGTTTTTGATAACGTAATCTGCGCAAAGGATTTCATGAAGATTGATTTGTGAATAGGTTTAGAAATATTTATATGTCAATATAATCTACTTCTGTTATGAATCGCGAAATGGCAGATTTGATGCTTGGAATGGCTGGCTCATCGGCAGGAGTTTATCTGGCTCACTTTTATTCAAACACACTGAAACCTATTTGGAGAGTGCACTCAATGACTGGCATTCCTTTGAGGGAGCTTGATGTTGAAAAAGCAAAAAATCTTGGCAAGTATACTTCTGCGTGGGGCAGCTTTGTAGATGATTTTTGGTATTCTCCTACTACATCTAGGGACTTTCCTTTGGATGTAAATCAAGCGATAAAAGAGAATCTTAATATGGAGGGGGTACCGATAACTGTTGATTTTGTCGGCGATGAAACAACGTCTCCGGTGTTTATATGGCAAAAACAGAGAGAAAGAATCCAAAGATTCTACCAAGAGCCCGCAGTTCAGGCATATTTGAGAAAAGTTTCAAAGGAAGCCACTCCAGGCGTCGCAAAAGATAGTATAGTAAGTCCACAAGTTCACGAACCCATCAAACAATTAGATGATTTAAGATTTGTCTCTTCTTAATTTTTCATAACACCACTGGACATCCTTGCCTAAACTATTTAAACCACTTCTTATATTTAGATTCTGAATAATAATGACCAACAAAACAAAAGGCTCCAATTCAGAAAGAGAACTGCTGCACATGTTCTGGGCAAAAGGGTTTGCAGCAATCAGAAGCGCAGGCTCCGGTTCCATGAAATACCCAGGACCCGACCTACTAGTTGGAAATCTTGTAAGGAGGATGTCTATAGAGTGCAAATCTTCAAAAACAAATAAAATCTATTTAAATGAGCACGATGTAAGCCAATTGAAAGAATTTTCAAAAGTTTTTGATGCCCACCCATGGTTTGCAGCCAAGTTCTTTAGAAAAGACTGGCTGTTTGTAAGTATTGAAGATATTGATAAAACTCCGACAGGCTATGTTATAGACGAAAAAAAAGCAGAATTAAAGGGAATATCATTTAACGAGCTTATATCATATGAAACAAATAAATAAAAATAAAGAAATTTAGCGCCTTTTCTTCATTGACCTTTCAATCGTAATCTCTTCCTTGATTACTTTGTCAACGACTCTTTCAATGTGCGACTCTATTCTTGCTATCCTGCGCTCCATCAAAACCATAATCCTTAAAGAATAAACGATAGCTGCCAAGGTTCCTATTATTATAGCAAGCGTCACGTCTGGCACTGTTAAAGTCTCAAGTCCGAAAGCCATCTAATCACCTCAATTTTTGCTAATGACTACCATTTTTTTGGTTATTTAAATATCTTTCGAAAATGGCGCAGAATACCTGTCAAAACCTTGTCTTGTCAAACTTTGTTTCCTTTATTTCCCAGCTGCCGTCTGACTTAATTAGGGAGAAATGAACGTTATCCTTATCAACTCTTTTTTCGCCCGTCGGGGGAAAGTAAACATTGATGTTTATGCCGGCATCGGCGGTCGCCTTGCCCCACCAGCCAAGCCTGATGTTCTCGGAGGTTATTTCAATTCCAGTCACCCCACCACCCCTTAGCTCATTCGCAAGATTGCTGAAATAGCCGTTTATAACTTTTGATATTTCCTCTTTTTCTTGCGCTGGATTGGGATAATATCCAAAGACTAGCAATAAAGCCAGAATGAATATAGAGCCGAACAATGCGTATTTTTTAATATTCATGGTTAAATTATAATTTTTGCTTGTTTAAATCTTTTTTGCCTTCCCGGGCTTTTTGCCCCTGTTCATCATCCACGCCTTCTTCGTTGTATATTGTGCTGGATTTTTTATCCTGGCGCAGAAAGAGTCAGGGCTGCAGACTCTTAATTCAGTGTAATAGTTCTGCTGGTTGACCAAAACAGCATTATTTTCCCGCTTGGGGCAGTTAGGCGGCGGAATCTTCTTCCTCTGCTGCTTATGGTACCTGACCTGCCCAACTAGATAGACTTCCTTCAAAGGCTCCCTGTTTTTGTCATTCCATTCTTTAAGTTTTTTCTCAATCATGTCATAATCCCAGCCGATGGAAGTAAAATAGTTTACCAGGACAAACAATGCTCTTTTTCTTCCGTCTTCCAGTCCATTTAAAATAGTCTTAATGCACGGCGGAAATAATTCTTCAGGCAGGGCAGATGCAGGGCCTTCAAACTCTTTTCCGGATTTTGATTCTGCTTCATCATCCCCTTTCACATGAAAATCGAGCGCCTCGACAAACAGCCTTTTTGCCTCTTCTCTCTCGGCATTTGTCCTGTCAAGAAATTTATGGGGGCTTATTTTAACTTTGTCAGGCAAAGCAAACTCCTTTTTGAACAGCAAAACTTTTTCTGGATTTAAAGGGATTGACACCAGCCCGGATTTTTCATGAAGTGAATAAGGCATCCTGTACAAATGCCTTGAAGATATCAGCAAAGTGTCCATCTGCAAAATTGATTCAGGATTAAATTTCCTCACTCCTCTTTCTTCGTACAGCACTTCACCTGCATTTTTGCCTGTTTTTTCAAGAACTTTTGAAATGTCTCCCTCAAGCTTCAAAATTGCATCTCCAAACTCCGGCAGTATCATGTGCTTGATGTAAAGCGCAATTTTTCTCGGGGCATCAGGAAATAAGTTTTTAATATCCTCATTTTTTATTCTTTCGGGAAACGCCTCATAAGGCACGCCGATGTGGAATCCTTTGTTGCCGGAAAATTTGCAGGAAATTGATTTTATTTTGTGGAATTTCAGCGCTTTAATGACCAAATCGGCGGCAATCTTAGAATAATCGAAAACTGTGCAGTCTATGTCTATTATCAGGTCCCAGCCAATCCTTAAATCATCCAGCTCCTGCCTTCGCATTGAAGAATCAAGCTGCAACGGGTCTTTCCACAATTCCTCTGAAGCGTGAAACGAGGTCGCGCCCTGCTTTGCCAGTTCAAGAATGTCGCTGGCATGCCTGAGCACATCCGGCCTCTTGCCAAACTGCTCATTAAAGCGCGCAGCAACTTCCCTGTCCCTTGAGTTGGAGATTATCTCTTCCTGTATGTCTGCTCTTTTGTAATGGCTCAGGGATACATTGATGGGAATCATAGCTTTGGGAATGTTTTTAGTTATTTAATCTTTGTTATAATCAATCGAGGTCGGCTCATATGACTTCAATTTCAGTTGAGATTTTAGATAATTATATATATTGATTGATTCAAAGAATAAAATATCGATTGGAAGGAATTTTTTAGATTAAATAAACTGAAAGTATTTGTTATTATACTGACATTCTTAATTGTGTTTTTTGTAAAAATCCCTGCGTTGTTTGATTACTGTAATTGGCGAGCTTGCCCAGATTATATTGGAACTGATATAATTTCCTTGTATCCTAGTTTTTATAGACCTGCTGGCTGTGGTTGGGGGCTCACTTACATTTGTTGGGAGGCTTCATGGATCATGCCAATGTTAGTATTTGATATTGTTGTCTGGACTAGTCTAAATTTGATTATTTTTTCAATAATTTATAGATTCAAAAAATAAATAATCTTTCTGCTCACCAGCCTCGACTTCCATCAACCACGTTGCACTCTAGCTTCATTCGTGGCGTACAACAGGAGCTCATTAAGTTGTTTGTATTTAATCAAAAAATTATTAATGATTAAACTTATTTGATAAATATGAACAAAGAAACAGAAGAATTCACCAATCACATCGAAAAAATAATTAATTCAAACATCATTGTAATAGTCGAAGGCAAGAAAGACAGGGCAGCATTGAACAAATTCGGCGTAACTAACATTGTAGAGCTGACCAAAAAGCCGCTGTTCCAGATTGTTGAGGAAGTCGCAAATTCAAGCGAAGAATGTATAATCCTGACAGATTTGGATAAAAAAGGAAAACAAATTTATGGTAAATTAAATTCTGATTTGCAAAGGCATGGCGTGAAAGTAAATAATAACTTCAGAAATTTTCTTTTCAAAAACACCAAATTAAGGCAGATAGAAGGAATGGATACTTACGTGAATTCTATCTGAAGTCAATTTTATGCCCGTTAATTAGGAGGTTTGTCGCTACAGCATCTCCGTGCCAAAGTGCAACTTCAACAAGCATGTCCGCTGCCCTGAATTGGGGAAGATTTCCTTCGTTCTTTGGGACAAAATAAGACTCAATCGGATATCCTATGCTGATTTCTTTGATTCCTTTTTTCACATTAATTACATTGCCGATTTTGTACTGAGTATACATATCCGAATGGTACGGGCATACTCCATTCGGGCATTTTATAAGGTAGCTTACGCGGTTGTTGAATTCGTTAAACTGAACCTTGTCGCCAACATTATAGGAATACTCCACCACAGCAGGTTTAAGTGGAATTTCTCTATAATAAAAATCATTATAAACTGTTTCTTCATAAACATAATTATTTGAGCTGTTTGCTTCCTTTACAGTGTAAATATTTTTGGTGTAAATATCTTCTACTACACCTTTAATATAGGGCTCTGCAGTTTTCTTCGTGCTTATTTCGGCAGCATTTGAATAATCCTTTCCTTTCTCTAATCTGACAAATATTGTTTCCCCTCTTTTGAAATCAGCCGTATCGGTTTTTATTGAGTCCAGCCTTATATTTGATATTTCATACCTTATAGTAATGTAATCTCCCCTGAATAAATCAGTTGGGTCATACGGGATGGGCTTCAAAAGAACTTTTTCGCCGAACCATACAGTAGACTGCTTAGACCCAATCATTCCAATAAGGAAAACCACCTGCAGCGCCACAATCAAATAAAACAATTTTCCTTTTTCCATTTTAGCCCGTGAACCTGTCAATTATCTTTCTTCTGTTTTTTTCCAGTACTATTGCCAAAACTATGAGCAGCACTCCGCCGACTATGAAAAATAAGTATCCGTTCAAAACATCCCACAAATATTCAATGTATCTTGAAAATATTGCAATGCCGAAGGCTATCATGCCAAGATTAACAAGGGTTTTTTCCCTTTTTGCATAGCCAAGATAAACGCTCCCCACTATGAGCAAAAATAAGATGATATTGAATGTAATTGGTATCATCCAGAAATTAATTTTTGAGAATAAGACAACAAGCGGGGTGAATACCAGCAAAAGCCCAAGATAAAGGACTTCATGAAACTCTGCACTGTCGCTTGTATCTCGGTATTTGAAGCTGATGAAAGTAAAAACAGCTGCAATTAAAGTTACTATTAAATAAATAATCCAGAATTTTGAGCTGAAAAGCACGCTTGTAACATTGGCCCCGGTGGAATATCCATAATTGTCTATTCTCCCAAACCACTTAAATGAAAACAGGTAAACGACCAGCATTATCAAAAAAGAGCCGATTAGGTGAAATGGATATCTCAGCATCCTTGTGCTGTCTTTTTTCTCGTGCAGGTTGCCGAGCATGTAGTATGCTACCCCGAGCGACAGGAATATCAGGAAAAACGCGTATGAAATGTTATAATACCTGTCCAGGAAGTTAAACCAATATGCCGTTTCCGAGCCGACGTAAACGCTTGCTGTCAGCAGGCTTAAGTACATTATTGGCTTCGACTGCGTAAGGTACGCAAATGCAACAATTCCCAGTGTCCAGTAAAGGAAAGCATTGGGCCAATGCGAGTTTATGTTGAAAATCTGCCCTATCAGGAAAATCCCGGCTCCAAAAACAATGGCGCCCAAAAATATTAGAGCGCCCCCGACATTCGGAAAATTCGTTTTGCTGAACTTCATAGTGTAGCCCACATAATAAGAAACAACCAGTGCAGCCAATATCGAAAACACTTTTACCAGCTTGGGTATGGTTGACCAGTTCAGCGCAAAGAATAAAACAATCCCAGCGCCTATCATCAGGGAGCCGAAAATGGCAATTATAGAAACAATATTGAAATGTTTTGCCTCAACAGCTTTTTGCGGTGATTTGTACAAAGAATAAATCTTCCTAAGCTGTTCTTTTGAAATAATGCCCATGCCAGCCCATTTTCTAGCTTCATCCAAAAGAAATTTATATTTTCCAACTTTGTCAGAGCTGTCTTCGACCGGCATAACACATGACTTATTTGATAACTATTTAAAGCTTTTTGAAAATTCCAAATCAATGAAACAATAGAGTTACATGCAGTTTTAACATCTTTCATAAGTTTTTTAAATCACGGATGGTTATATAATTGCTATGTCAATGAAAAACCAGTTTAAAACCGCGATTTTGTTAGCAGTGCTTACGGCCCTTTTCCTGTTCATAGGCAGCTTTTTCGGAAAATCAGGATTTTATTTCGCTCTTGTGTTCGTGGCAGTCATGAATTTCGGCTCCTACTGGTTTTCGCACAGGATCGTTCTGTGGATGTACCGGGCAAAGGAGGCAAAGAAAAGCGAGTATCCCAAATTGTACAAAATAGTCGGGGAAGTTGCAAGATTGAGCAGCCTTCCGATGCCTAAAGTTTATATTATTCCGACTGAAACTTCGAATGCATTCGCTACGGGCAGGAATAAAAATCATGCGGTCGTGGCGGTAACTGAAGGAATTTTAAAAATACTGAACGACGAAGAATTAAAGGCAGTTCTTGCCCACGAATTTGGCCACATCAGAAACCACGATATTTTAATCTCAACAATAGCGGGAACTATTGCCGGAGTTATTTCATACATCGGTGCAATGGCCAGATGGTCAGCAATCCTCGGCGGCAGGGACGATGACCGCGGCAATAATATCATCAGCCTTTTAATTCTTGGAATCCTTACTCCATTGATTGCAGCACTGATTCAGATGGCAATTTCAAGAAGCAGGGAATACCTGGCTGATGAAACCGGCGCAAATACAATTAAAAACGGAACACACCTTGCAGACGCCTTGGAAAAAATAGAAAAGAACGTGAATATCCATCCATTAAAATTCGGAACGACAGCAACTGCGCATCTGTTCATAACAAATCCGTTCAGAAACGCAAGCTTTTTGTCACTGTTCATGACGCATCCGGCAACTGCTGAAAGAACAAAAAGACTAAGGGCAATGAAATTTTAATTATTTTTCTCTATCTAAAGGCAAATATTTTAAACCAAAGAAAATTACAGCGCCCATGACCCTAAACGAAGATATAGCTACATTAACGGAAGAAGAGCGTAAAATCAAATTTCTATGGGAACAGGTTTTTCCATACATTGAAAAAGATAAAGGATTAATCTGGACGGATGAAATTAGAGAAAAATTAAGCAAATTGGAAAAAGAAAGTGAAAGAGTTTTACTAACTCTTAGGCATTTGAAATCTAACTATGAATTCTTCATAGAAAGATTCCAGGAAAATTCTAAAATTATTGCATTAATAGAAGAACTAATAGAGTACATTGAACATTTGCAAAGCGGAAAGCAATGGATTATAAAAATTCACTCCGATATTGAAAAATTAATCAGCGATTTGGATAATATTGGGAAAGAATACCTATTGTTTGAACATCAACTAAATGATAGGGTAAGGCTGCTTCTTAAGTTTTATCCCAATATTCCTTTTAGAAATATTATCTATGCAACTGGAGGTGGTAAAATTATAAATTGTATAGGCAAATTTAGCCCCATATTTGTTGACGTCGGAACTGGAGCTATTTTGAATAAATCTTGTGAAATAATGACTAACAGGCTAAGTGGGTGCTTGGCAGTTTTCATTTTTGGTTCCCAAGCAAATGCACTACTGCATATGAACCCAAAAGATAACCTTCCTTTTGAACGGCCATATCTAGATAATACTGTTAGATACATTATGGAATCTATAACCCCAGTTGGAAACCCTAAATCTTTTAATGTTGTAATCCTTGGAAATATGTATGGCAATGACCGATATAAAAAAAGATGGGAAGACTGGAAAGCTGTAGAAAATGAATTCAGGCAGCATGGTGTAGATAAAATAAAAATAGTTGAAATGCCTTTGGAGCATACCACCCTGTATCATTCAAATTTAGATCCTGATAATATATTTGTAATCGGAAGCGCAGCTTACATAGAAAAAAGCGGAGAGTTAAGAATTGTAAACAGAATACGCGTCTATAGGATACCAATCAGCCATAATAAGCAAGTGGATTTTGGTATCAGTAGGGCTTGAATCCATTTCTCTTTAATTTTAGTTAAATACTAAACTTTTCTGATTAAGTTCTAATCTTTCTTCTCCTTCCTCCTCCTTTCATGCATCTCATCTAATTCGTCCAGAACCTCTTTGTAAGTCCTATCCCTGTGCTCGTACTCTTCATCTACCTCTTCTTTGCTTTTCTTCTCTTTATTTGATTTTTTTATTTTCTCTTCTTTAACATCTTTTTTGTTTTTGTCGGGTTTTTCATCCTTTGATTCTTTCTCATTCTTTTCTTCCTTTAGTTTTCCTTTAGTTTCTTTTTTACCAGTATCAGGAGTTTTATTTTTTCTTTTTAGCCTGAAGTTGTGCACTTTGCCTGCAATCCCTACGCTAAGGAATACCGCTCCAAGCGCAAGAATAAATACTGTGTAAGTCCTTAACACCATAAGCAAAACAACGCTTATTATCGCCTTTATGTCAAGCGAAAAGCTGCCCTGCAGTATTGAAGAGAGTATTGGCGTAGTGTCAAATCCTACAAGCTTGCTGTATGCCGCTATGGCAGCATAAGGCAGCAATATCAGTATTCCCATGCTGAATGAAATTCCTGTCAAAATTACAAGGAAGTCGTGCAAATTTCCTGCCAATAAAAATAATACGGCCAGCAGTGCCAATAAGGCTATAAAATAATACATTTTATTTTTATTTAGGAAGTCAATTGCAGAGTAGTATTTATCCAAAGCTTGGACTTTTGGCAGCCCTAGCTTGTCCGGAATGGCAGTTCCAACTACACCAGAGAAAAATTCCTTGTCATTTATTTTTTCTGAATTATAGTCCTTGCATAAAGCGCCTATCTTGCTGAAATCAATCGATATAATGCCGCTGGATAATTGCCGCTGCAGCCCGGAAACATCCTTGCCGTCCAATGAGGAGCACACCAATGTAAGCTTGCTTACAATTTCTTTTTGGGATTCGGGGCTTGCATACTGAAAAATATCCTTGACGCCACCCTGGGCCATGCCGGACAAATTAAAAGAAGCTGCATAGAATATGCCTGCAACAAGCAGCAGAACAATCAGATTTTTTACAACCCAGGTTAAAAACTTTCTGAACATGATAATTTCAGCTTAAGAAACAGAATTTAAAGGTTTCTAAAATTTTGATAATCTTGTAAAACTAATATTCTTAGTATCATTAAAAACAATCTTGAAATATTCAAACACTCCAAAGGTTCCTATTATTACATCTTCTTCAAATGGGTCTTGCATAACTGCTATGGGAACATTATTTAGTATTTCTTCTTGTCTTTGTGCCTTTCCCTTAAAGATAATAGTAACCCTGCTCTCCCTTACCTTTCCCATGCCTCTGTAACCAACCATTTCTAATTCTGCGTTTTCGGTTTTTAATCCTAAATAATCTGCAACTGTTTTTGGAATTGTTGTCAAATCAGAGCCGGAATCAAGAATGGCACCAAATTCCAAGTATTTATCTTCATGTTTTAATATAATATCAACAATAGGCCTCTTTGTATACATACCATTCTCTAATTTGAATTTCTTGAATTTATAGCTCAATGTCATTTTAAGAACGAAGCCTAAGCAGTTTGTCTCTTATTTTTGTTATGAACGGCCTTGATTTTGGATAGCTATCCTTTACCTTTTTCAGCAAAGCATCCAATTTCATATCACTTTCCAAAACCTTATTGCCATCTATAGCAACCCATTTGCCGGAAAATTTGTCCATGTTGTTTTCCATAAACCATTCATAGTTCGTTGTCATATAAGTCAAAATAGATTACCTCATTTTAAACTTTTCTAAAATAATATTAATTTTCGATATGGAAAATAAGTAAAAGAAAAATAAATTAACTGCCTTTGCTTTTTAATTTTACTGGCTCAAACATGAGGACAATAGAAGGTTTTAGAGATACAGGACAGTGTTCAAGACCTTTTGGAATTTTTACACCCTCATTCTTATTTAGAATTATATCCCCCTTTCTAGTCTGAATTTTTATTTTTCCTTTCAGAACAATAAATAGCTCATCTTCATTTTTATGCTTGTGCCAATGATATTTTCCTTGAAATCTTGCAGCCCTAATTACAAAATCTCCTATCTTTTCAATATCCTTAGGTGCCCAAGACTTTTTCAGTTGTTTTGAAATTTTGTTTAGGTTGAATTTTTCGGGTTTCATATTCTCCTCAAGCTTTTATTTAAAGCTTCAACCAATTCCGGATTGTTCCTTTTCCAAGGTCGATCAGGGTGATGAAAACCTCCCACATTATTAAAATCTCTGTAAGTAAAAAAATTTACCTCCATCCCCAATACTTCCCTTATACCATCTCTATCTCTTGGCAAAGTTTGTAAAGCTCTATTTATTTTATTCCTAAGATTTTCATATTTTGGATATATTTCTTGTAAAAATAGCTCTGCCCGTTCTTGTCCGTACCTTGCATAAACACCCACAGAAGCGAAACTGGCCCCTGCTGCATCACAAACTGCTCTTGATAATGCAAAAGCATACGGGATTGCTACACTGCTAGCTTTGTACAGGCATTTGCCCCAAATTCCATCAGTTCCCAATTGATGCAGTCCGCCTGTTACTATTACACTGTCTTTCTTGCCGCTTATCCCAGAATCTGCATTGACAAAATAATGGTTAAAGTCTCCACCGTGATTTATTGAAATATCTATTTTTTCTCCCTTGTAAAATTCTTTAATAGCATAATAAATTCTGTGTTCTATTACGTCTCTAAAGTCTGGCTGTACATCGCTTGCATGGGCAACTGAAATATAGATATCTCTTACTCTAAACCCGTCAGGCTTCCGAACTACACTGACATGAACTTTGCCGTCAGGCCTTAGGCTTGGAATGGAATTTGTTAATACAATCTCTTTCAAGGTTTGGTCGATGCTCTTGGCAATCGCCAATGACGGAAAAGTGCCGTCTATCCCAAATGGTTCTCTTATGTAATGCCCATAAACAACACAAGAATCTGCAAATTTATTCTGATGTGTTGTTCCATTCAAATTCGGAGATTGTGATTTTATTCCTTTTGTATCAACCACAATAAAATCCGGATTGAAATCTCCATGTAGAAAATATCCCGCATCTCGGAATACATTTGTAACGTCTTCAAAAATTATTTCTTCTAGTTCGCCTGCTTTTAAATCCGGCGCTGTGACCTGACCAGCAACATTGACTCTGACTGGAACTGGAGGTATGTTGATTGCATTTAGTGCAGAAACTTGAGCACTCAAATCTACTCTTAATTTTTCCAATCCGTAAGGCAACCCCGCCGCCATCACATACTCTCCTAATTGTGAGTCTGTGAGTTGTGGCACTTCTCCAGATTTAAAATTAAGCATAAAACCAGAATTTTTAGTGTGAGTAGCTGCTGCAATGCTGTCAACTAAATCCGCCACTAAACAAGTGCTTAATGTATCAGGGTGCCTTCCAATAAATTCCGATTCCGCAACTTCTATATGCCCCGGTGTCAATATTATGCTCATTTTATTATTACCTCCACACTTAATTTTTTAGATAATAGAAAAAATTTAGATGAACAATGAAACTTCAATCACATCATCATAAATATTATAGAATCAGAACTAGAAAACGTAAAATACAAATTAATTTTCTCTAAATTATTTATTTTTAACATTTAAGTGTTTTAATCTATTTCTATTTAAATTGTTTTGAAAGAATTATTCTTATAGGAATAATATCTTAATCTTTATATTCAGAATCAACAACATCCTTTATCTGCTTCGCTTTTGCAGGGCCGATTTTCTCAACTTTCTGCAGCTCTTCTGCGGAAGCGTTGACAATATTTTTTATTGTCTTGAAATGCTTCAGTAAAGGCTTTGATAATGTTAGGTTTATCCCAGGTAATGAACTGACAAAATACTCCTGCTGCTCTTTCAGCGTTGTCGGCTTTCTGTCAGCATGAACATTAAAATCCTTGGAAGTTTCTGCCTGCTCCCTGCGTGCAATTATCTGGAGCAGGGAGGCAGTCTCCTTGAAATTTTTTGTCTGTATTATTGGAATCCCGTACGAAACGGCAATTGTTGCCATCATTCCGAGGATTGAATTGTGATGCACATTGCGAACAGAGTAAATATCCTCAGAGCCTTCAATCACAATCACGGGCCTTTCAAAATTATTCTTCATATTTTTAATCTGCTCCAGTAATCTTCCGTCAATTATTGAATCAACAAAATCAGAAACCGTCTTGATTTCGACGCCGCATCTTGATGATAAAACATAATCCGCGTATTCCAGCCTTTCCAAATTAACCTGAATGTTTTCCTCAACCATCTCCTTTATGACGCCGCTTCCTTTCTCCCTGTAGTCGGCGAAAATTTTTATTTTATCTTCAGCGTATTTTGTTATTGAATTATCTTTTCTTTCATGAAGGCTTAAGTTTAGTTTTTTTCTTAAGCTAACCAAATTCATGTGCATTTTTTTCTCTTTATGGTGCGCAACCCACCTGTAAGACTCATCCCGCGTTCCCTTAGCTAATAAAATTATAACTCTCCCTTTCTCCTGCCGTCCGGTTCTGCCTCGCCTTTGTATGCTTCGGATAGCGCTCGGAATGGGCTCATAGAAAATCACCAAATCCACTTTCGGAATGTCAAGCCCCTCTTCCCCGATTGATGTTGCAACAAGAACGTTGAATAGCCCATTTCTAAAATCATCAAGCATCTGCTTCTGCTCTTTCTGGCTCATCCCGGTATCGATTTTTTTCTGCTGCCCGACGAAGAGATTAGCTTTTACATTATTTATTTTATTCAGCTTCTGCATGACATCAAGCGCATTGTCCCTGTATTGGTTGAAAATCATAATTTTGATGTTGGGATTTTTGCCCGCTTCATCATCAACAATATTCTGAAGCTCAATTAATTTTGGATGCTCAACACCTTCTTCATGAAGTATTCTTGCCTTTATCAGCGCAGACTTGAAATTTGAGTCAGCCATTATTCCCCTGATTGCTTTTGTCTGTGATGTGCTGGACTCAGAAACAAGCTTTTCAAAATATTTGTGCAGCGCGTTGATTCCCTGTGTTTCAAGCAGCTCGAGAGCATGATAAACTTTCATGATTTCAGCCAGAGTTGAAATGGCATTCCACATCGTAAAATCTTTTTCACCCTGTGAAATTCTGCTTCTTATTTCGCCTTGTAATTGCAGTAAGTCAGACTTCGAAACAAATTTCACATCAGCTTTTTTGAGAACTCCGCTTTTCTTAAGCCTCTCAAATCTTTCCCTTAAAAACGCCAATAAAAATTTCTGAATATCGATAAACACCCTTGGAAGCTCTACACTTACCCACTCTGTCTGAATCGCCTGAACATACGGCTTCACGTCAGGGTCTTCATCTGTCCTGACTTCAATGTCTTCAATGAAAAGATTTTTGCACACTTCCTGTATTTTTTCCATGTCGCTTCCCGGCGAGGCGGTCAGCGCAATTATTCTAGGGAAGCTTGAAAGCTTCATGAACTGCTTTGCAACAAACACGTAGGCATAATCCCCGACTGCGCGGTGAGCCTCATCAACGCCCAACAAGCACACTTCTCCAAGATTTATGCGGTTGCTGATGATGTCATTTTCTAAACCCTGCGGCGTTGAGAAAATAATCTTTGATTTCTTCCACAGCTCTCCTCTTTTTTCCGGTGAAACCATTCCGGTGAAAATGGACATTTCTTTTTCATCAATCTCAAAATGCTCTTTGAACACACTGAAATACTGGTCAATCAGCGGCTTGGTCGGCCCGATAAACAGTATTTTTGAATTTGGGAACTGCTTCAGCCTCTGGGCCGAAAGCATCAGAAAAATATTTGTCTTCCCCATCCCTGTCGGCAGCACTACGAGCGTATTTTTTTCTGCAGCCGTGTTAAGGATGGTCTCCTGGTACAGCCTTGGCTCAAAATTCTTAATCATAGCCATCAGAGAGTATTTTTGGGTTTAAATAGGTTGTTGAAAAGAATAAGGCCATACAACTCTCTTCATTTCTCGGCATTCACTCTCAAATCAGCTTTCTTTATTCCGGTTGAAGGCCAGTAGGAAGTTATTTTTGTGTCATCTTTCATAACAAACTCCGCTTTAATCGGCTGCTTGTCGCCGTGCCTGTATTTGACTGTCGGAAACGGCCCCTGGATGTCAATGCCGGCAAAATACATCGTGGCGTTCCTGAATCTGAAATTAATTATGACCCTATCATTTATTCTTGCCATGAGGCTGTTGGGGTAAAATCCAAAATCATCGGATTCAACATCAAATTCCTCAACTCCCGGCTGCGAAGCGCTGGCTTTTGAAGCAATATTAGATTCAACATTTATTGAAATTGTTTTTATGACTCTCGGAGTCAGTGAAGAATGGTTGCTCATGACTAATTCCGCCGCTATTAAGTGCCTTCCTGAAGAAACATTCCAGAAAGTAAAATTATTATAAGCGCCGATTTTCCTGTCGCTGTCAAGCCACACGTGGAAATGCCCTTCCCCGTCTTTGACAGTGTTTCCGGCGGGCACGGTCTTGAAATTATCAGCATATACCCTTATATTAACAGTTGAATTTTTTATCAGCTGGTTTTCTCTTGGAGACAATATGCTTATGGATGGGGGCATCATTGTTTCATTGTTTTCTATCTCCACGCTTGTTGTCCTGATGTAGGATTCTCCTGCAGCACCTGCTGGGCTTTTGGAATCCTTTATTGCAATTTCATTCGTGCAGGACGCCAAAATTAGGATTACCAGCAGAAAACAT
Organism: Candidatus Nanoarchaeia archaeon; assembly: GCA_035288925.1. Taxonomy (GTDB): domain Archaea; phylum Nanobdellota; class Nanobdellia; order Woesearchaeales; family GW2011-AR4. The sequence goes on along the minus strand of DATDYS010000063.1, from coordinate 20,208 downwards.
ATTTTTTTCATCTTAATACAGCCTGTCGTGCAAAATACCCTTGCTGTGCAGCTGATAGCTCAAGACAGCGCCTGCAATATACAAAACGGCCGCAATTATTCTGTTGCCATATTGCATCCCTATGAGATACCCTATTAAAAATCCTGCAACTATAATATAAAATGGAAAAATAATGTTTGCTCTTCTTTGGTACAAAAGCCTGCCTGCAAAATACCCTGACACAAAAACCAGTGCATACCCGACAATTGCGCTCGTCACAAGCAGGGCAAGGACCAATCCTATCGCTGCAATTAGCAAAAAGAAAAACTCCATCCAGCTCTTTTCGACTTCGAACATTTACGGCCCCCTCCACACTTTTCTTTCAAAGCTTACATAATACCAAATCCACAAAATTACGCCGACCAAAAGCGACAGCACGACCGCAAAGAACACTGGAATGTCAACAATCATTAAAATTGTCGCAACAATCATGGCCGGCATCACAAAAGCATAAATCATCCTGCTTCCGAAAAATATTTTTCCGCCGTCCAAAACAGGAATCGGAAGCATGTTTGTTATATTGTAAATTATGTTGAACATGATTGCCTTCTGCAGCAATGGGTTTGGGTTTATTGCATACAAAATTTTTAATAAAATAATCAGCATCAGCGTGAATAGCGGCCCTGCAAGCGCAACCATGGACTGTCCAATGATATTTATTCCATACCTGAAAAATCCAAGCCTGTGCCCGGCTAAGTGATGCAGCATAAAGGTGCCCGGGATTATAAGCCAGAATTTTCCGTTGGTGACAAAAGCAAGTATCAGCCCCAAAACAACTCCAAAAGACCACATCTTGAATTCTATTTTATACCCGATTGCAAGCCCCCAGATTCTCTGGCCCGCATCGTGGACCAGGATTGACAGCGCAACAATCAAAACAGAGTTGAACAGGTTGAATAATCCTGCTGTTAGGTCAAACTGGCCTTCGCCCCATTCCCTGAAAGAAATAATGAATGCAATTGCTAAAATTGCTATCACATATCCCCTGACTTCATACTTCGTGAATGTGTAATACTTTTTTAGCTTGTCTATCAAATCGACTAATTCTGCCATAGTACTGTTTTTAGAAATGGATTATTTAAAGATATCGAAATGCGGGACATTTCGATTCTTTAAATTAGAAAACCTTTGGTTTTCTTTATTTAAGTTTATTGTTTTTATCCAATAGAATAGCTGTAGCTTAAATTAATTCCCTCATTCTTTTTAACCAGCTCAAGGACATCATCAACGTGCCCTGCGCCGAGAATTGCAAGAATTTTTTTATCCGGATTGGAATTTATCAAATTTCTCAAGTTTCCCGCAATCACGGAATTTCTTTCCTCAATCAAAACATTATGCACATTTGGATATCTTTCCTTCAATTTTAAGGTTAATTTCCTGATGATCTTTTTCTCCGGCACAGTCCTTAGGTCAAAATCAATCCTTTCCCCCTTAGTAAATATTGATTTCAAAATGTCAGCCGCAAAATTCCATTTTTCTTTCCATGTCAAAGTTTTAGACAATCTTTTAAGTGTTATTTCAATATCCTGGTCAACCAGCGCAATTTTAATATTGTTTTTCTTCGCAATCTGAACCGCCTGCTTCATCTCCGAGCCGGGTGCAACCCCTACAAGTTTTCCGAGCTTTTTTTCTGCCCAAGCTCCAATCAGCGAAAAAACAAAACCCTTTACTCCAATCTGCCTGATAGCCCTCAGCTGAATCTTTCTGGGGCCCTTGCTCATCAATGCAGGCAGCCTTTTACTATCCAGTTCAATAGCTATAATATCCGGCTTTTCTTCCTCTATATGCTTCTTGACTTCATCCATGCTCTGCTTTGCTATGTGAGAAGTTCCTAAGATTATGAGGTTCCTGTATTTCATGAGCCACTGGGAAATAACATATTATATTAAGGCTTTCCGCCATTTTTCAAAACATTTAAATACTACTTCGCAGATAAAACACTTTAAAGCCAGATGATTTTTAAATAAAATAAAGGTGATTTCAATGCTAAAGATGAAAAAGATAAGCGAAACTTACGATATGAGGGTATTTACGGACAACGGCGAGTACTTTGGCGATGTTGAAGAGTCAATTCTGACCCAAAACAAGGTATTCGGCTGGAGAGTAAGGGCAACAAAGAACTCATTCCTAAACAAAGTTCTGGGCTCGGCAAAAGGAGTAATCGTTCCTCACCAACTGGTTAAGTCCATTGGGGACATTATGATTATCAGCAAGGCAGCTGTTCCTTCCTATAACGAAGGCTCCGAGTCAAAGGAAAAAGCTGAAGAATAAAATTTCTTATATTTTTATTCTAACCAATAAATTCATAAATCTTGGGGTTAGCTATAAGTAAAATGGGATGGTTCTCTAAAAGAACGTATTCGGATCAGGTTTTGGCCAACGACATTCCGGATTTTATTGATATTTTGGAAGAAGCAGGCGGCGAATGCCAGAAAGGGCACTACGCAAAAGCATCTTCACTGATTAAGCTACTTTTGAGTTATGTCAAGGAATATATAGGCACTCCCGGACTTTCTAAAGGGATACCAAAACAACTTAATGATAATATTTACGAACCGCTTTTGCTATTATCACTGGAACTTGAGAAAAGTAATTATTTTGATTTGAAATTGCTCAAGTCAATTAAAAAAAATTTTAAAAGATTGAGGAGGGTGCTTTAGCCTAATAGCTCATAACCCTTGAATTGCAGTAAGGGCAGTTCTTCGGGATTCTTGTTTCTGGGTCTATCTTGAACTTGTACCCGCACGAGGTGCATTTGTGCGCCATTTTGCTGGATTTCGGCTCTTCAGAGCGCGTTATCTTTATTTGGTGGGTTGATGATGAATTTTGCATTTGAGCTGCTTGTTTTTTATTAATCGCTTCCTGCTCAATTTCCTTGTGGATTTTCTTGTTCTTGATGCAGTCAGGGCACACCATTTTGCCAATATCCAAATCCATCTTCAGCGATGAAGCAGGCACTTTGTTGCTGCACCCCTTGCATGGAACCATCGCATCATACATAATTATCAGTCCCCCTTCATCCTGAAAGCTTCTGACATTATCCTCGCAGTGCTTCCCTTGACATTTAGATTGCCAGAGCCGCAGTACGGGCACGTCGAAACCACCAAATGCCTTGACCTCTTGAAATTGTACTTGCAGTCCTTGCAGAAATACTCTTTCATTGGAGATTCTTCCAGTTTTTGAGGCGTTGGTTTTGCAGTTTCTTTCGGAGCAGTGTTTGGTGAAACTTTTCTTTCAAGGCAGTTCCTGCATGCCAGATTCTTGCCGTTCGGGCCCATCCTCATCATGTTCATAGGATGCTCGTTCCCGCACTTGTAGCACTTGATTTTCACATCAGTATTTTTTTCAATAATAATCACCTTTATTTAAATATGGAAAAATTTTGATTAAGTTAATATTTAAATTTTGTGATTGAATTTGCATTTTGTTGTTATGCCATAATGAAAAACTTTAAGATTAGGAAGAAAACCCAACATTTATTCATACGGCTGTGGTGCAGTGGTTAACATTCGAGCTTCCCAAGATTAATAATCGGCATTAGCTTGAGACGCGGGTTCGACTCCCGCCAGCCGTATTTCAAAAAATAGAATAAACTTTATAAATGAGTTTAATTTCCAAAAGCGCATGGGAAGAAAAGACAAGCCTAAGAGAATAAGCGCAAAAAAGGAAAGGTACCTGAAGTTCAGGAAAGAGAAGCCTACTAACCTTACTATCGCACCTCCCGACCTGTCGGAAGATCAGGTAAAGGACAGAAGATTTGATGAGCAGCACATAAACGACTTCTGGCGCCATTACAGAAGGCCCCCTGAAAGGTTTGTGAACGAGAGAAAAGCCAAAAGCAAGAGATGATTCCGGTTTCTTAATTAGAAAGTTATTTATATCCAAATGCAGGAGTCAGGCATATGGTATGGGGTTTCTTTCACGAGCTGGGCAGGAAAATAATACACATGACTATCCTGATAATTCTTGCGCTCTATTTCTTCATTGAGAACACGCACGGAAAGCAGGTTGCTTTGATTTTCCTTGTCGGGCTGCTGATAATTTTCCTGGTTTTGGAATACTTCAGGATTGATCTTGGATGGAAAATTCCCTTCTTCTCGCTGTTCATAAGGGCGAAAGAGGAGCACAGGATGTACGGCGTTGTTTACTTCCTTTCGGCCAGCATAATCTCGCTTGCGGTATTCGACAAAAAGATAGCCCTGGCTGCGCTTTTGATGACAACTTTCGGCGACATGGTTGCTGCTGTTGTCGGCAAAAGGTACGGCGCAACTTTGATTTATAGAAACAAGACCTGGGCGGGGTTTCTGGGGGAGCTGGCAATCAACCTGGTTGTTGGATTCCTGGTCCTTGACAGCATTTACATAATTCTTGGAATGGCATTTGTCGCAACAATCGTGGAAACGATGGTTGACGAACTGGATGATAACCTGATGATACCTATCTTTTCCGGCTTTGTTGGTCAGACTATTCTGTTTAGTTTGTAAAAACATAAATACATTTAATTAGGATATTTTAGCAATCAATTCTTTTTCATCAATCGAATCTACCATCTCAAACATCGACTTCAGCCCGGTTTTCAGTGACGATTCATCGCAGATTTTATGGTGCGTGTAGGGGTAAATCATCCACTTCTTGTCCAGTTGCGAAAGCGGGTTCACAAATATAACGCTCAGGAACTTGAATTCAATCAATCTCCTCCAATTTTTTATCAGGCTGTCAAGATTCTCGCTTGAATTCAGTGTTACAATGCAGAAATGCGAATCACTTTTTAATTTAGGAATTATCAAATCCAAATTATTTATGCTTGGAGAAATTATAAAAAATTGCTCCTTATCCTTGAATTTGACGTACAAGTCAAATCCATCCTTGTTTTTTTCAATATTTTCTATTTTCCTGGCAATAACATCCTTGTTTTTCACAAAGCTTGCCGTCCATTCCACGAGATAAGAATGTGCGCTTTCCATTCCCAAAACTTCATTAGCCGTATTTATAAAATTTGCTGTTAAGCTGCCTTATAATGGGAATTTCGATACTGCGATGCAAAAGCAGCCAAAGCTCCCAATCCGCCAACTGCAGCCAAAGCCGGAGCACTCGCTGCAATTCCAATAGCGCAGGCAGTTGCTCCCACTATTCCAGCCAAACCGGTATATTGAGTATTGGGTGGGGTACGCGGCGCATTGCTGGAACCGCTGTCGTGAGTTTTGCTATGGGGATTTTTCTTTTTTCCAAATTTTTTGATGATACCATCCAGTTGACTCGGAGATGCACTCTTCAACGGTTCCAACAACGTTTGTAATTGCTTTGGTTCATAATTTCCAGAATTTAAATATGCGTCTGCTGCTTCTTTAGCTTTGCCTGTAAGCCTCTTATAAACATTCATTACATCATCAAATTCTGGCTGTGTTTTCTCTTCACTCATTTTCAATCACTCACCTAAAGGCAAAGAAAGAGTATTTAAAAATTTAATTGAGCTATGGAATCACCTTAATGGCCTTTCATAAGTATAATAGCTATAAGCTCTGAATACAATCGGAAGAGATGATATTGCTAATACCGTAATAGCCAACAAAATATATTGCCAGTAACTTGCTTCTGTGTCATACTGTGCAGCCGAAATTAACACTATTGAAATGAATAATCCAAAGATAGGCGCAATGACAGCGCTTAATGTTCCGCTTACTCCATTTACAGGATAATTCTTGAGAAATACAGTTTCAATGGATTTTAATCTATTGCTGTAACAAGCAGAATGGTAAGACATTACAAGAAAAACATACAATGCAGTTACTAAATCTTTGTCTGATTTTATGGGCTTCTTGCAAGAATGACAAATTACCTGCGGCTTATTCATATTATTTAATCATTCTCCACTCTTGGAGCCAATATAAAAGAAAGCATCACTTTGTCGATTACTTTATACTCTAACTTCAAAGGGTAATCCTTGTTGAACTGGATGGTAACTTCATCGCTCAGCTTGGAGCCGTTAATCATTTTCTTCAGGTACTCAATACTGTACTTTGCTTTTATTTTTTCAGTGGAATTTGTATCAACTTTTGTTGAATCATCTTCCTTAATCTCTATCTTGGCCTGATTCAAGTCGCCTTCTGCCAGCAAAGTGAATTTTTTTGGCTCTGCAATGAACGCCACGGATTCACCAACAACATCCACATCTGCAATTGCCTCATTAAGAATGCTCGAAGTAGTTTTTATCGTAACAGGAAATTTCAAATCAGGAACTTTTTGCTCTTTCTCTTCCAGCTCAATAATCGGAAGGTTAAATGTTCTTGTTGTGTTGCTTCTCAACTCAATCTTTAATCTGTTGTCAGCATCAAGCTCAAGAGTCAGCATGTCCTTTGGGGACGCCCTTCTTAAAATCTGCTTGAAATTGCCAAGATTTATAGCCATCTCTGTGTCTTTCTTGACATCGTATTCTGTGAAAGCGCTGCTCAGAAGCTTGAAAACAACCATTGCAACATTGGCCGGGTCCATTGCTACCAGCTCAATAGCATCCTGGCTGACTTTGAATCTTGCTTCGTTGACCAAATCAGAGATTATAGCTATGCTCTCTTTCAGATAGCCCGGCTCTGCTAATGTAAGTCTCATTTTAATGAACAACCCCCAGCTTAAGTTATCGAGTTCTATTTATATATTTTTGCGTTTTAATTGAACTGAGAAATTACAATCTAATCCTTTCCCCGTCACCCATGACATGAACGCTTTCCCCTATCCTGTATCCCATTTCTATTGCCAAACTCGCCAAAGCTGAAGTCATTCCCCTTTCCCCGTGCGCCGGAATGATATGCTCTGGCTTTACAAGATTAATTAATTCCCTTAAATCCTCGCGTGCAGCATGGCCGCTCTGGTGGACATCCCTGAAAATCCTGACATTTGCGTTTCTTAATTTTTCTTCAAGCAGCTTCCTGTTCTCTATATTTGTAGGGGTTGGAATTGTCCTGCAGGAAAATATCACGTGGTCTTCCGGCAAAAACTTGAACTTGAATTCGTTGCCCATCATCTTCGAAAGGGTTGATTTTGGCTCGCCCTGGTGACCTGTGACAACCATCAAGTATTTTCCCCTCTCATTCGCGATTTTCTTTAATTTTCTTCTAATCTGGCTGCTGTACTTCACAATCTCAACCTTGTCCGTGAACTTTGCAATGCCTGTGTCTTCGGCCGCTTTCACGTATTTTGCCATCGAGCGCCCCATGAAAACAATTTTTCTGTTCATCTTCCGCCCGAACTCAACAATTGAATTTAATCTGGCAATGTGTGAGGAAAAAGTTGTCACGACAACGTGCTTGTTTTTTGAGTCAATGCCAAGCATAACCTCTTTCAGCATTTCTTTTGCAACAGCTTCGGAAGGCATTTTTCTTGCGTCTCCCGCATAAGTCGAATCGCATATCAACGCAAGCACTTTTTTATTTCCAAGCTCCTCCAATCTTTTGAAATTTGGTTTTTTTCCAAGTGTTGGAGTTAAATCAAGCTTGAAGTCATTTGCGTACAAAATTATCCCCTCATCGGTGTGCAGCGCAATCATCACGGTCTGCGGCGTTGAATGTGTCATGTGGATAAATTCAATTTTCACGTTTTTGGAAGCGTTGAAGCTGGAATTTGCGGACATACTTTTTATCTTGTTGCTGAACTTGATTTTATTGTCCAGAATTATGCTGCTCAAAACTGCCGAAGTAAAAGGCGTGCACATCACGGGAGCCTTGAAACTATTTGCTAGATAAGGAATTGCGCCTATGTGGTCAAGGTGCGCATGCGTCGGCAGAATCATCTTCACTTTATCTTTCCAGTCGCTTATTGCAGATATATCAGGCACAGCCCCGGCATTAATCAGCTCTTTTGAATTAACGCTCACTATATCCTCATCCTGAGTGTACTTGATATAATTCTCAAGATGTATCCCTAAATCAAAGATGTAAACTTCATCTCCTATTCTAACAGCAGTGGAGTTCTTTCCGACTTCATTATAGCCGCCAACAGCGCAGATTTCAACCATTTTAATTTAGAAAATCAGAATAGGATATAAAAAGGTTTGTGGGAAAAATCTATAAATCTTAATTAACCTAGCCTGTTGTTGAGAAATGCTATTATTATAAATAAAATTATTAATAATATGACGAACAAAATAATAGGTGCAATACCTCTTTTAGTCTTCAATTTTATCACTCTCCTTAGTAGAATATTTATTAACTAGGAAGAACACTATAAGAACTAAAATAGTGATAATCCCATTTCTTAAAGAGGTAGGAGTTGAATTTTGTATCAACTTCATAATATAATCAGCTATAAAATTTATCAATAACAATATAGTTAAAGATATAGTGCCCCATACACCAATATTAAATGATTTATGGAAGACATTTACAGCAAGATTTTTTGCTTTTGTATTGGTTTTAGTAAATCTAAAAGCTATTGCAAATAAAGAGATTACAAATAGTAGAGCAATAAAAGTAAAAATTAATTGAATAGTATCAGTTCCCAAATAATTTCCTAAAAATGTACCAGTGATTTGAGTTTTATTAATTATAAAAAAGAGCAAGGGAATAAATCCTATATTCAAAATTATTTTTGTTTTTAGGTAATCTTCTTTTTTTAATCTAAGGTATTCCATAAACAAGAGTTTAATTTAAAAGTTTATAAAATTATTGCTAATTATCAAGAAAATAAAGTGCGGGGAGCAGGATTCGAACCTGCGAAGGCACTAAGCCAATAGATGGCTCATAAGTACTTCATCAGCTTTTGGCTTCGTTACTTTTCCAAACTTGAGTGTGGATGTTTAGCGCCCTGAACGCCGAACACTATCCCGTTTGGCCGCTCCGGCATCCCCGCATAGCTTTTAGAATAAGAATTTCATTTAAAAACGTTACTGAAAATCAATCCCGTACCTTACGTTTTTTGGATTCAAACACGGTTTTTCTTGATGAAAAACCTATTCGCAAAACTTTTTTCCACACGTTGTATGGGAAAAAGTTCTGCACTCAGTTTTCATCCACGTTGCGTATGACGGCAAATTGACTGGAGAGGAAAAATCAGTTACGTAGTTCTGATTTTTCCTTTCGGAATAAGGTTTTCACCAAGAAAACCTGTGTTTGCCGTCATTAATGAAAAATAATCTGCAAACAAAATAACAAGAAAAATCTTTTAAGTAAAGCTTTTCAGTTTGCTTTCAATAGCATTCAGTTCAGACTGCAGCTTGTCAAGTTCAGTTCTTTCTTTCTTAGGTACTTTCTCGGCTTTTTCCTCTTTCTTCTTAGGCTCGGCTTTTTTCTGCTTTGGAGCGTGATGTTTTGGGACCATTCCTCTCAGGCTGGTCTGCGGAAGCTTGGCTTTCAACACCCCCATCAATTTATTGGTATCCCTCATGAGAATTCTCAGCCTTTGTATTTTCTCCATCTTTTCATGCCTTAAATGCTTAAAGCTCTCAAATTTCTGCAGCAGTTCAAGCACTTCCTTTAAAGTTTCAAGAATATGCCTCCTGACTTCGCCGGGCTCTCTTATCTCTACAAAAAACAGTTCAGATTTCTGTTCTTTCATATTTTTTACCATGATTGCCCGGGCTCAAAAATCATCTTGTCGATGTTCTCAATCTTTTTCTCAATCTCATCTATGGTGCTGTTCCACATTGACACTTCTGCATCTTCCTGGTTTCGGAGGTCATGTATGCTATTTAATGTTCCCCTTATCTCTCCAAGCTTTCCCTTTACCATATCCAATACATCCAAAATTTCCTTGTAGTCATCAACCTTGACAAAAACAGGCGCTCCGCTTCTTTCTTCCCTCATTTTGTTCACCCTTTGAATAAAGTTTTGTCAATAAAAATCAGTTTTTTCTGCAAATCATCAAGAGATGACTTAAACTTGTCAAATGACTTATCCTTCTCGTGTTTTAGGACCTCAAGCTTCATCAGGTCATCATCAGATTTTCTCAGGCCATTCTTTATCACATTAATATTATCAAGCGCAATTTTAAACTTATCAACTCTTACGTATAAAGACCCTCCGCTTTGTATAACCCTTCCAGCCACCCTGTGCTTTATTTGGTGTGTGGGTTGAATTGACTGGGCATTCTGCTGGGAATTGTCTGCCGCACCGGCGTCAGAACCCTGCATCTGGGGAGATTGATTGAACTCGTGGATTGGCGGCTCGGGCATTTGGGGAGCCTGGCTAAAAGCAGGAACCATTTTTTGGGCTTGCGGCATATTCATATTTGGGGTAGGCTCCTTGTCTAAATCCTCCAAATCCGGAAATTCCGGCATATCTTCTTCTTTTCCCATATCCGGAAATTTATCATATTCAGGAAAATCAAACTTGAAATCGCCCTCCTTTGGAGCGCTTATCTGCGGAAATTCCGGCAGATTGGCATCTTTGTCATCTTCAAAGCCTTCCAGCGGTGGAGGCGCCGGCGGCAAATCCAGCTCCGCTTCATTTCCCTGCTTGCTACCTCTTTTTAAGAACTTAAAAAACCCCACATTACCACCTACTGCCCAAACATTGTACTTTGTATTAAAACTTTTGTTAGCATTATTAAATAGTAATGCCTTTTCCAGAACACCATAAAAATTAAATAAGAATTACGAACAAAGTTAAAAAATGAGGATTATTTTGGTTGCCATATTATTTTTAGTACTATTAACCGGCATATCAGCTGCAGAAACAAATGACTGCAACTACAAAATTGAAATTTTGCTCAACAGCTCCATCTATGCTCCTTCTGATTTTGCGTGGAAAATGAAAGCAACCAAGATTTCAGGGGTTTCCACGAACATAACTTCTGCCGCAAAGATAGAAGACTCAGGCGGAAAAATAATCAAAACATACAGGCCATGGGCTTCAGACCCCATTTCAAAGCAGAAAACCTCAGGGGAATATTCTCCAAATTTGAAGGAAGGCCAGTATAAGCTAACATCTGAAATAAGCGTTGACTGCAATGACATTGATAAGTCAAATAATATAGACTCAGAAAATTTTGAAGTTGTCAGTGCGTTAAATGAAAATAAAATAGATTTAAAAAATACCATTGGTGAGTTGAACCAACAGCAAGATGCAAAAGGGAAGATTCTGATAGCTCAAAATCAGCTGGAATCTTCTGTTCCGGTGGAAAATACTCCAGAAGAAAATAAGTCAATAATTCAAACTATGGAAAATAAAGTGGATGTAAAAAATAACAGCGATGAAGTTAATCCTACACAAAAGCCGATAGAATACAGTAATGAAATCACCTTATTAAGCACCGATGGAGAAAGTGCCCGGCAGGATTCCTCAAAACAAGAATTAGCTTATGAGTCAAGCAACGAAAAATCAAAAGAGATTGTCTTATATGCGCTTCTGGGATTTTCGGTTTTATTGAATATTATTCTTATTTGGAAAAGATAATTCAGATAAACAGCTTAATCATAAAATAACTAAACCCGCCGATAATTGCTGAAACCGGGATAGTCAAAACCCACGCCCAGGCAATCTTTCTTGTTATCTGCCATCTTACTCCGGAAGATCTCTTGACGGAGCCGACTCCCATTATTGAGCCGCTTATTACGTGGGTTGTGCTTACCGGTATCCCTAAATTGGCAGTAGTCAGTAAAACCAAAGCGCCTGAAGTTTCAGCCGAAAATCCGTGGAAAGGGGTAAGCTTTGTTATCTTTGTGCCCATGGTCTTTATGATTTTCCAGCCCCCGAAATAAGTTCCCAGCGCTATCGAGGCGTGGCTTATGAGAATCACCCATCTCGGAACATAAAAAGAGTCAAGGTAGCCGGTTGTGAAAAGCAATAAGGCAATAATCCCCATTGTTTTCTGCGCGTCATTTGTCCCATGGCCTAGGCTGTACAAACTTGATGAAACGAGCTGCAATTTCCTGAAATAATTATTTACTTTGGCCGGCTTTTTTTCCCTGAAAGCCCACATCATAATTATTGAAAAGGATATTGCCCCTATAAATCCGAGTATAGGCGCCACAAAAATGAATATTACAACTTTCACAAGCCCCGGCAAAATTATAGAATGAAAGCCGGAAGAAACGATGCCAACTCCGATTAAACCCCCTATCAAGGCATGGCTGCTTGATGACGGCAGCCCGTAGTGCCATGTTATTAAATTCCATATTATTGCGCCGATGAGCGCTCCGAGAATCACGTAGATATCCACTATTTTTGGGTCAATGATTCCCTTGGCTATTGTGGTGGCGACTGCGACGCTGAAGATAAACGCCCCGATGAAATTTCCGAAAGCAGCCATCAGCACGGCGTTTCTCGGGCTTAAAACATTTGTAGCAACAACAGTTGCAATAGAATTCGCGGAATCATGGAAGCCGTTGACAAAGTCGAATATCAGGGCGATTGCAATAACTATGATCACAAAAGTTAAGTCAGGCATGCTTTATCACTATGCTTTCAATTACATTGGCCACATCCTCGCATTTGTCTGTGACGCCTTCCAAAAGCTCATACACCTCTTTGTATTTTATAATGTCAATGGGATTCTTGAAAAAATGGAACAGCTCCGATAATGCATTGTAATACACCTCATCCGCTTCATTTTCCAAACTGTGTATTTTGACATAATGCTCCTTGACATGCTTTAACTTCTTCAGGTCAGCAACGGCCTTGTTTAATTCTTCAACAGACTGATGTGTAACGCTGACAAGCTTGATTATGTGGTTGTCTATCCTTTCTATTCCCAAAATCACGAATCTTAATGTCGCCGTGTCGATTAAGTCCACCACATCATCCAAAAGAACGGTCATCCTGTGTATGTCTTCTTTATCAATTGGCGTTATAAAAGTGGTATCTAATTTTTCCATTATATCGTGAGCTATCTCATCACCCTTTCTCTCGATGGACTTCATAGAATTGGACTTGGATTTTCTTTCGCTTCTGCTGGACTTCTCATAATCTCTGACAAATTCCTTTAGCTCTTCCGCAGCTTTCAGCGCGTTCTCGGACTGCTTTGCCAGCAGCTCAAAGAATTTTTCCTCTTTTGGAACAAGCCAATTCATTATTCTTTTCATTGCCCTGACTTTTGATATTAGCTATAAATAGGTTTCTATGTGATTTTAGCACTATAAATTAATACCTTCTAGGGTGGGTGGAGGGCATTTTGTTCTGAATCAGGTGCGTTCTGCTGGTTCCCTCCCTGAGTAAAATAACCATATTAATATTAAACTCTCTTCTTGCAAACATTTTTAAACGTCTTTATTTTCTTAAAAGCCATGGCAGAACAGGAGAAGCAGGGGCAGCATGCTCACATAAGGTGCAGGACTATTATTGAAGTTCTCGGCAAGCCAAAAGAGCACGTGGAACAGGCCATAAAAGACTACGTTGAGCACATAAAAAAAGATTCTGAGCTGGTTGTACTGAGCGAGGATTATTCTGAGCCAAAAGAGCAGGGCAAGCTATGGAGCCAGTTCGTGGAGCTGGATTTGGTGATAAAAGGCACTTTTAAGCTCATCAGCTTCTGCTTTGAGTATATGCCTTCCTCAATGGAAGTGATGAAGCCGGAGCATCTTATTTTGACCAACAATGAGCTGGCAAGCTTCCTGAATGATTTGCAGGCAAGGCTTCACGATGTTGACATGATTGTAAAGAAACAGAAGGCAGAGAATGACTTTATCAAGAGCAATCTGAATGCAGTCGTCCATAACCTGATAGTCATATGCCTTAAAGTAAGCAGGCTGACGCTTGAGCAGCTCTCGCAGGTGACTGGAATAGAGCAGAAAGAGCTTGAAGCTTATGTTGAGAAGCTCATGAAAGAAAACAAGATTAAAAAAGAAGACGGGCAGTATACCTTGGCGTGAATTCTAAATCACCATATAACTATTTAAACCATCCGTATCACAATCTATTTAAATCAAAATAAACTAATCATTCTCATGGCAGACCTGAAAAAAGCAAGCGCGAAAAGCAAGGTGGAGGCAGTTTTGTTTTCTGTAGGCCATAAAATAACCGTTGATGAAATATGCAAATTATGCCGCTCAAGGAAAGAGGAGGTGCTGGAAGCCCTTCAGGAGCTTAGGGCAGAGTATGATTCAAAGCAGTCCAGCCTGATGCTTATTGAAGATGGGGATTCATGGAAATTTGCCGTAAGGGACCATTTAATCTCGGTTGTCAGAAAAATTGTCACGGAAACAGAGCTTACGAGAAGTGTCATGGAAACTTTGGCAGTCATCGCATTCAAATATCCAATTCTTCAGGCTGATTTGATAAAGATGAGGACCAATAAGGCCTATGACCACCTTGCCGAGCTGGAGAAATCAGGTTATATCTCAAGGCAAAAGCACGGCAGGACAAATTTAATCAAGCTGACTGAAAAATTCTTCAGGTATTTTGACCTGACCGAAGAAAAGCTGAAAGACCAGTTCAAGGATTTTGACAGCATAGCAAGGGCGATAAAAGAAAAAGAGGTAGAGGTTGATAAAATCAGGGAAGACCAGTTAAAGAAGGCGCAGGATTTGAAGCAGGAAGATGAGAAAATAAGGAGCGAAATTGAGTCTCTTGACAAGGCAGATGAGGAATTTTCAATTCCGGTCGAGGCTTATAATGTTAATCAAAAGGAATCAAAATCTGAATTTCAAGGAGAGGCAAATGATAATGAAACTAAAGAATTAATTGGAGATTTGGAAGTAGTGAATGTTGGCAAAGAGACAAAGAAAATAAAAGAAGAGCCGGAAGAAGAACAAAAAGTTGAAATTAAAAAAGAGGAAAATGCCAATACTGAAAAAAATTTAATTCAAACTAACGAAATTCCAAAATTGGAAAATATCAATCCGAATAATCTTGAAATAAACAATCACACTGGCAAAAAATCAGGGCCATCCCAAAAAAAGAAAAAACATGAGCATCACGGAATCAAGCTCCCTCCTGAATCAGAATCAAAAGTCAATGAAAGGGTAAGTGAAATAATGCGCGGGGAAGAAAGTAAGGAAGATGCTAAAGAAGAAAATCAAAATCAATAGAGAATTTTGAAAATTATTAAATTGTTAAATTTCTCAATAAAAATAATTTAATAAAAATTTTCAACAAAGGATTAATTAAATTCAATAATTTTTATAAACCATCATTAAAATTAAAAAATAATTAACAAAAATTCAAAACCAAAATGTTCTTTCTGCAATGCCCCAAGTGTAATAATAGGATGAAGTATCAGTCTAAAGAGGGACATCTTTCTGGAAAAAAGAAAAGATGTGTTTATTGCGGGCATAATTTTAACGCAAGCCAGCATGTTGTTAAGAAGATTTAACATGATATTTTACTTGTTTTCTATATAGAAAATTTCCATATTGAAATTAAGTCAAAAACACAACCCTTATAAATCCTCTCAACTACCATTTTATAGACGACAAAGGACATATGAATTTCTACTAAAATGGCAGAAGAAAACCAAGCAAAACTAGGCGCAAGAATAATGCCGCGCTTAATCAACGATGAGATGAAGCAGAGCTATCTTGATTATTCTATGTCGGTTATAGTTGGCAGGGCTTTGCCTGATGTAAGGGACGGCTTAAAACCAGTTCACAGAAGAATTCTTTTTACGATGTGGAATGCAGGACTAACCCATGATAAGCCTTTTAGAAAATCCGCCTTTGTCGTAGGGAGAACTCTCAGCGATTTTCATCCGCATGGTGATGTGGCAGTTTATGACTCAATAGTTAGAATGGCACAGGATTTTTCATTGCGCTACCCTCTTGTTGATGGGCAAGGAAATTTTGGTTCAATAGACGGGGATAGAGCAGCCGCAATGAGATACAGCGAATGCAGATTAACTAAAATGGCGGAAGATATGCTAGCGGATATAGACAAAAGAACCGTTAAGATGGTTCCAAATTTTGACAATAGCACAACCGAGCCGCTGGTTCTTCCATCAAAGCTTCCCAACTTGCTGCTTAACGGAAGCTCCGGAATTGCAGTAGGAATGGCAACAAACATTCCTCCGCATAATCTTGGTGAAGTTATTGATGCCACGATAAAGCAGATTGACAATCCGGAAATAACAATTGAGGAATTAATGCAGCTGATTCAGGGCCCGGATTTTCCGACAGGAGCTTTGATTTTCGGAAGAAGCGGAATAAAAGATGCCTATTCAAGAGGCCGCGGCAAAATTCTCGTAAGGGCAAAAACCACAATTGAGCAGGACAAAAAAACGCCAACCATCATTGTGAATGAAATACCTTTCATGGTCAACAAATCCGAGCTCATTGAAGAAATGGCAGATTTGGTCAGGGACAAAAAAGTAATCGGGATTTCCGATTTAAGGGACGAGTCAGACCGCCACGGAATAAGGATAGTAATCGAGCTGAAAAAAGATGCAGACGCAAACGTCGTACTTAACCAATTATTCCAGCATACAAGGCTGCAGACAACTTTTGGAATAATCATGCTTGCCCTTGTGAATAATGAGCCGAAAGTTTTGAACATAAAAAGCCTGATTCATCATTACATCGAGCACAGAAAGGACGTTGTAAGAAAAAGAACTTTGTTTGACTTGAATAAGGCGCAGGTCAGGGCGCATGTTTTGGAAGGATTGATTATAGCATTAAAAAACATAAACAACGTAATAAAATTAATCAAAGAGTCTAAATCGGTTGAAACCGCTTCACAATCATTAATCACAAATTTTAATCTTACAAAAGAGCAGGCAACTGCAATTTTGGAAATGCGACTGCAGAGATTAACTTCTCTTGAGCAGGAAAAAATAAACCATGAGCACGTGGATTTGCTGAAGCTGATTGAAGCGCTTGAATCTGTTTTGTCAAATCCGCAGAAGATTCTGGACATAATCAAGAAGGAGCTTTCAGAGCTGAGGCAAAAATATGACAACGGGAGAAGGACACAAATTGTTGACAGCGAAGAGAATGATTTGGAAACAGAGGATTTGATAAAAGACGAGGAAATGGTAATTACAATCACAAATTCCGGCTACATTAAGAGATTGCCGCTGCAGACTTACAAGCTGCAGCACAGGGGCGGAAACGGAGTCATGGGCGCCGGAACAAAGGACGAAGATATAGTAAAAGACCTTTTCGTGGCAAGCACGCATTCATACATCCTGTTCTTCACAAATAAGGGGAAAGTGCACTGGCTTAAAGTTTACAGCCTTCCGGAAGCGAGCAGGATTGCGAGAGGAAAAGCAATCGTTAACCTGCTTCAGATGTCAAGCGATGAGTTTGTAACTGCATTTGTTCCGGTAAGGCAATTCGATGATAAGCATTATTTAATTATGGCCACAAAAAACGGAACGGCAAAGAAAACAGAGCTTATGGCTTACAGCAACCCAAGAAAAACAGGAATTGTTGCAATCACCTTGGATGACAAGGACGAGCTAATCAACGTAGCATTGACCGATGGGAACCAGCAGATTATTCTGGCAACAAAAGACGGGAGCGCGGTCAGGTTCGAGGAAAAAAACGTAAGGCCGACAGGAAGGTCAGCTCAGGGCGTTCGTGGAATAAAATTAAGCGATAAGGACGAAGTTGTTGGAATGGAAGTTGCATCAGATGAAAGGACGTTGCTTACCATCACAGAAAACGGCTACGGAAAGCGGACGCAGATTTCAGAATACAGGTTAATCAACAGAGGCGGCTCGGGGGTCATTAACATCCAATGCAGCGAAAGAAACGGAAGCGTTGTTTCAATATGCTCAGTAACCGACAACGACGATATTATTTTTATCAGCAAAAACGGAATTATCATAAGAGTTCCGTCAACTGACATTTCCGTAATCGGCCGAAACACGCAGGGCGTAAGAATAATGAAGCTTGAGGCAAATGATAAAGTTGTTGCCACAGTCAAAGTGCCGAGGGAAAATGGAAATGGAAATAATGGCGCCGAAGAACAAAATTAAAAACCCAAACCTTTTTATAAACTCAAATTTGATTTCTCATTATGAAAAATGTCAAGTTAATCCTGAATGAAGTCCTGAAAGAAATCCAGCCTGATAAAGCTTACGAGAATGAGATATTCGCAAGGCTGAATGATATAATAAAAAAAATAAACCAGGGCCAGAAAGATAAAAAAGCAATTCTGGGCGGCTCGGGAGCGAAAGGTACCTGGCTGAAAACTTTTGATGCAGATATTTTTGTCTTGTTCGATTATAAGAAATACAAGGATAAAAGCGATAAGATATCGGATGTCTTGGAAAAAATTCTGAACAAAAAATTCAAGAAGATAATAAAATTACACGGCTCAAGGGATTATTTTCAGATAAAGGAAACTAATTTTACGTTCGAAATTGTTCCCATATTAAAAATTTCAAAAGCAGAGCAGGCGAAAAACATAACCGATGTCAGCCCATTGCACTCAAACTGGGTAAAAAAACACAAAAAGCAGGTAAATGAAATAAAACTGGCCAAGCAATTCGCCCAGGCAAATAATATTTATGGGGCGGAAAGCCACATAAAGGGATTTTCAGGTTATGTTTGCGAAATTTTAACGGTATATTACGGCTCTTTCCTGAATTTAATAAAAAGCGCGGCAAAGTGGGATGGCAAAGTTGTCGTGGACGCGGAGAAATATTACAGGGGAAAGGATGTTTTTAAGACAGTGAATGTTTCAAAATTAGTTTCGCCGCTGATTGCCATAGACCCGGTTCAGAAAGGCAGGAATGCTGCAGCGGCATTAAGCCAGGAAAAATTTGAGGCTTTCAAAAAAGCTGCAAAAGGATTTCTGAAAAGCCCGTCAAAGGAATTTTTTGTGAAAAAAGAATTAAAATCTTTGTTTTTAGGGCTGAAATCAAATGACAAAAAATTAGTAATTATAGAAGCGGAGCCTTTAACCGGAAAAATAGATGTTGTAGGCAGCAAGTTAATGAAAACATTTGAATTTTTCAGCCAGCAGCTGGCAAAACACGGCTTTAAAATAATTAAGTCCGATTGGGAATGGAACAAGAACAGCAATTCGTTTTTTTATTTTCTTTTTAACAAAGAGCCGCTGCCAAAAACTGTGGAAGTAGAAGGCCCGCCTCTTGCGATGAAGCAGCACGTTGATAATTTCAGGAATGTTCACAAAAAAACATTTGAAAAATCAGGGAAAGTGTGCGCAATTGACTCAAGAGAATTTTTATTTCCTGAAGATTTATTAAAAGAGTTAATTAAATCCGATTATTCCAAAGAAAGAAGCAAGTCCCTAAAGCTTAAAGTGCTCTAAAATGCAGGCGGTAATACTGGCGGCGGGCATGTCAACAAGAACATATCCCTTGACACTCACAAGGCCAAAGCCACTTCTTAAGGCTGCAAACAAAACAATTCTTGAGCATAATCTGGATAATTTAATTGGATTTGTGGATGAAGTAATTCTGGTTGTTGGATACAAAAAAGAAATGATAAAAAAATATTTCGGAAATAAATACAAAAATATAAAATTAAAATACGTTGAGCAGAAAGAGCAATTGGGAACCGCGCATGCTTTGTCTGTTGCAGAATCATATATCCAAGATAAATTTATTTTAATGATGGGTGATGATATTTATTCTAATGGGGATATTAAGAACTGCATCAAATACCCATACTCAATTTTGACAACAATTGTTAAAGACCCACAAAATTTTGGCGTGATTATAGAAGAAAGGGGACTTCTGAAAGATTTTGTTGAAAAGCCAAAAACTTTTGTTTCAAATCTGGCCAATGCTGCGTTTTACTGCTTCGATAAAAAAATATTCAGGTGCCTGAAGCAGGTTAAGAAATCCGAAAGAAACGAATTTGAACTGCCTGACGCAATAAAACTATTGTCAAAAGGCGAAAAAATACACTGCATCAGGGCAAAACAGTGGCTTCCAATCGCATACCCCTGGGATTTGCTGAAAGCAGACAAAATCCTGAGAAAAGGCAAGAACATTATTGGAAAACACTCAAAAATTAATAAAAAAATAATAAATTCATCAGTAGGGGACAATTGCACAATTAACGGAACTGTTAAGAATTCAATAATAATGGATAATTCTGTTGTCGATAAGAATTCAGTTGTTGAAGATTCAGTTATTGGGGAAAATATTTATTTCAGCGGAAAAATAAAATCAAAAAATAACCCTATTTCCATTGTCAATGGCAATAAAATAAAAATAAATAAATTTGGAGCCGTGGTTGGAGATAATGTTAAAGCAAAAAACGTGACTGTCAGCGCAGGCTGCAAAATCTGGCCCAATAAGATAATTTCAAACAAAACAATTATTAAAGACCTG
>DATDYS010000062.1:0-13229 GCA_035288925.1 Candidatus Nanoarchaeia archaeon | reverse complement strand
GCAGAGGGAAAATATTTTAGTTCCTGAAAGGGCACTGATGGTTTACACTCAAAAAATAAAATCGCTTTTTAGGGGAAGCATTACGGCCATTGGTGGCGTTGAAGCGACAATCAGAAGGTTTACCCACTTTGATTATAAAGAAAACAAATTAAGGCGTGGAATCTTAAATGACACAAAAGCGGATTTATTGTTATTTGGAAATGCAGAGCGCTCAATTTTAACATTGCTGGAAAGGATGAAAAAAATAAATGACAATTCTTTTGATGAAGTTAAAGAAAATTTGGATTTAAATTCAATTGAAGGTGTTTCATTCAGGGTAAAAAAATCTGAAATAAGCAAAAAAACAAGAATGCTGCCATCCTATGAGGAATGTATAGGTGACAAGCAAAAATTCAATCTTCTGACGAGAACTTTTTACCTTTTGCCTGATGATTCTTTCACGGAAGGCTGCGGCTCAGGATTTATACAGCACAACAGGCAGTCGCATACATTGACAGAAAAAGAAATGGATTATGTTTATGACGTGCCGTTCACAAGAAAGCTCCATCCAAACTCAAAAAATTTTGGTTTCAACCAAAGCATGGTTAAAAATCTTGAATCATCGGTTATAATCGGAAGAGGATGCTGGGGCTCATGCTCTTTCTGCATCATTCCTTTAGTGCAGGGAAAAGAAATTGCAAAGAGAAGCAAAGAAAGCATTGTAAAAGAGATTGAAAATTTATACGGCAATGGAATTACTAAAATAAATGACCTGACTTTGCCGACGTTAAACATGTACGGCTCAAGATGCGCGCTATACAAATACAAATCAAAAATTTATTCTCCAGTAATTGAAGAAAATATCACGGTTTATGATAAAAGAGATTACTGCAACCAGCAGTGTGTAGGGTGCCAATTCAGGGTTTTGAGCGACGATTTGTACCCTTTGCTGGAAGAAGTGGAAAAATTAAATCACAAATACAAGAATACGTCGCTCGAATTAAGAAGCGCAATAAGGCATGATATAATCCTTGACCAGAAAAAACTGTTCAGGAAAATAATGCAGTTTGTAACGAGATTAAAGATTGCGCCGGAACATTTGAGCGACACTGTTTTGAAGCAGATGAACAAGGCAACAGCTTCAGCGTTCAAAGAATTTCTTGAGGAATACAAAAAAGTTAACAAAGAGCAGGGAACAGACAAAAATCTGGTCCCGTATTTCATCGCAGCGCATCCCGGAAGCACAATGAAAGACATGGAAGACACAAAAAAATTCTGCAAAGACAACGGGCTTTTTGTGAATCTGACGCAGGTTTTTACTCCGACTCCAGGAACACTGTCAACAGCAACATATTATACAGGGGAAAATCCCATAACACGTGAAAAAGTTTATGTTCCTAGAACATTCAGGGAGAAGAAAGACCAGAAAAACAAGCTGCTGAATAACGCAAATTCGCCGAAATATAATAAATCAGGCGAATTTGCGGGATTGAAAATTGGCGGACTAAAATCAAAGGCGTTAAAACCGTCAATTTTCAATAAGGATGATGATTTAGTGGATGATAACGGATAAAACACAAGCATTTAAAAAGGCAGTTATACTCTCAATAGTAGAGTGGTTTGGAACAACTGAATGATAGACTACAAGATAATCAAGTTCTGTAAGTTTTGCAGAGTGAGATTTGTCGTTCACAAGGTTGAATCCAAGCGAAACCTGTGCAAAGAGTGCCAGGCGAAATACGACAAAGGAATTAGAAATTAGAATGGAGGAGTAAAAATGAAAGGAACAGTAAAGTTTTTCAACAGGATGAAGGGATTTGGGTTTATAGCAGGTGAGGACGGAACAGAGTATTTCGTTCACCAGAGCGGATTGGCCGCAGGCGTAAACTTGAGCGACAATGATTCTGTTGAGTTTGAAGTGACACAGGGCGACAGAGGCCCAAAAGCGGTTAACGTGTCAAAAAGCGACTCTGCCGGCGCGTCAAAGAGTGACGATGACGGTGAATCAGAAGGCAGCGAATCAGAAAGCGAGTAGGAGTATTAATTAGGTATTTGATTTAGTAACTAATTTAAAGCACCTCATTAAGCAATCCTGATGTTCATCCCAAAGAAGTACGGTGAGAGCAGGATTGAAAAGTGCCCTTTCTGCGAGAAACAGGCAACAACAATAAACAAGCAAGGAATTGCTGTTTGTGTAACCCATAGGGAGGACACTCTGGACGACTTAAAATGCGCCTGCGGCGAGACGCTTGACATTCTGAAAGGCAAATTTGGCGTTTTTTTCAAGTGCATCGACTGCGGGAATATGGGCCTGAAAAAAGTTCTTGAAATCAATACGGTGAAGGCTAAAAATCATAATTTTAAAGAGAAGAGTTCTGATAATTATGACTATTCCGATAATGAAACGCAAAAAATAAATAATTGCAATAAAAATCCGAATAAAACTGAAATCACCGTGAGAAGCGATGACCCAAGATACTTCGACTAAATTTATTGAACTTAATTCTTTTCTCAAAGTTAAAGGAGTTGCAGTTACAGGCGGCATGGCAAAATTAATCATAAGGGCGGGCTCCGTAACCGTAAATGGGGAGATTGAAACGCGCAACAAAAAGAAGCTAAGGGCAGGGGATGTTGTTGAGTGCCTTGAGAAAAAATTTATAGTTGAGGAAGCGTTGCTGAGATGATGCAGAAAATAGCAATCATCGCGTCTTCAAAAGACCCTGCAGGAGCCAATATAAGAATTAATCTGATTGAGTTATTTGATTTTAGAAAATTAAATGATAAGTTTGACAACAATGAAGTGTATGAATTTGACAAAATTAATGATAAAATAATAAAATTGTATTTGACCAATAATGATTTAATTTTTTCTGAGAATATTGACGGGCAAATTGATGCTGACATTTTCATTTTTGCCTCAAAGCACCGCTCGAAAGAAGATACACCGGCATTTACTGTCCACAGCATAGGCAACTGGAACAGCGCAGAAATGGGCGGCTGTGAAAGAAAGTTATGCCCTTCATCAGCAATTTTGATTAAAAATATTTTTCTTGAGCTGAATGAAAATGCAAAACATACCAATTACGATATTACGATGGAATCAACCCACCATGGGCCTTACGTTGAAAAGCCCGCAGTTTTTGTTGAGATTGGAAGCACAGAAAAAGAATGGAAAGACAAAGCAAACGGGGTAATAATTGCAAAAACAATAATAAGTTCCCTGCAGAATAAAAATAAAGATTATAAAATTGCTGTCGGAATCGGGGGGACGCATTACTGCACAAATTTCAACAAAATAATGCTCAGAAGCGATATCGCATTCTCTTACGTCTGCCCAAAATACGCACTGAACTATCTTAATGAAGAAATGATTAATCAAGCAATAACTAAAACAAAAGAAAAAGCTGATTTTGCTGTTTTGGACTGGAAAGGATTAGGAACAGAAAAAAAGAGAATTGTTGAGATATTGGAGAAATTAAGTATTAAAACTGAGAGAACTAATAAAATTTTGAAGGATTAGGCAGCAGCGCTGCCAGTTCCTGTTTCTTCATCATTTACTTCATTCCATAATTTTTTGAGCCTTGCTTTTTCATCCTCGTCCATTTTTAGCTCTTTAATTAAATCGATGTACTCTCTTTTTTGATAATAGATTAGCTGGCTTACCAATCCATTGATAAGTTTATTGTCTTTCGGGAGTTTGGCAATAAAATCGTTCAACTTGGCATGAAACACTTTGAAAATCTCTATCGCCCTATTAAGGCCCATTTTTTCATCCCGCATGCGTGTTAAACTTACATTTATAGAACTAGATTCTGATAAAGTGCGGTCATATAACTCTCCCATCTCTGTTCTTAGGATATCCTGTATTTGCCTGACAATTTTTATCATTTTAACGCACGCTTTTTTCTCATCTATTTGCGCTGCCTCAGCTTGTTTTTCATCATTTTCCAATTGTTTTGTTTCTTTTTCTTCCTGCTTTTCTTCGCCTAGCCTCCCGCCCTTATTTCTAAAAAGATACCAAATCAAGAATAATACAAAAACTCCGCCTACAGCTCCGCCTATGTATGCAGTTGGGACATCAAAATTAAAAATAGCAACCATATCAGCTGATTTCGTATTTCACTTTAAATACTTTTTCAAAATAAGGGCTCTGTAGAAAATACTTCGCTTTGCTCAGGTTTTGATGCCAGTTCGCATTAGAATTGTATTTCGATAATCAGAATTCCCATTGCATAGAAAAAATCCATAGGATTTTTGAAATTCAAGAATGTTCCATTCTTGAATATTTCCTTCTGATGTTGCTGTATAATCCTATGATGCTCACAAATTAAGGCATCAAAATACTATTTTCTACAGAACACAAAATGAGAATCAAGCGCCTTTCATGACCAAATACGCCGCAACTGCCGCGAATGCCAGAAAACCGAGGAACAGTATTGTGTGGAAGAATTTCTTGAATATTTCGTGCAGGAAGAACATGGCGACAATATACCCCACAATCGCTGCAACTATTATCGACAAAACCATTTTTTTATTAACCTCTTTTTATTACAGTAACGATATTTGCTAATATGGAACTTGACGCACAAACGTGCCTTCCTGCATATATTTTTGCCCAGTTCAGCTATTAATGCATGGCACTCATTAAATAACTTTTCGCTATTGAATGGGATTTTATAAATAATTTAAATTTTGTTCGTGAGAAAAAGCAGCGCGGGAATTATTTAAACGTGACGGAATCTGAAGCTGAGCTGCGGCGCTGCCGGCTCTGGAACAGGCTCATAAGCACGCGGATATTGCGATAAAATTTTTGCAATCTCTTTGGAATATGCAATTGATTTTGTTGTTGAATCCCCTGTGATAAACTGATTTGGAAGCGGCGCAAGGTTTGCCTTATCGGCCGCAAAATCGTAATCCTTTTGCCTGACATAAGTTTTTGCAGGCGCTTTAAGTTTTTCCCTGAGTTCCCCAACTGCCTCGGGATTTGCTAACTCTGCTGCTCCCAATCTTTCTCTAAGATTGTGCCTTCTCCCAAAAGGATTTTGCCTCGCATATGCCCCCTTAAATTTATTTGGTATGCGCCTGTTGGCATTTAGGCTCTGGAACCCCGAGCCATGGGAGTGGGCATAATGAAAAATTTCGTACAAATTTGCAGATTCAACTCTGGCCATGAATCCCGGGTCTTGCTTCCTCCTTAATTCATAAAAATCAGCAGGAGTAACCAGTATTTCATCAAGATCAAGATGGCTCGATATACCTTCAAAGGGCGTTTCCACCAGGCCATGATGGCTTATTGGGGCCAGCCATTCACTGCTTCCCAGAATATGCCTCATCAAAGTTTGACTTGGAGGATATCTTATCATAAAGGTAATTCAAAGTTTCTTGTTTATAAATCTTTCTGTTGTTCGTAACTTAGAAGTGATGAAATCATTCGGATTTGCTGTATGAAAATGTGTATTTTGGAGGCTTAACTTCCGCCACAAGATTATAAAATCCCTGAATGCACCCTCTAACTTCTTCTTCTCTTTTGCTAATATCTCCGCGTAAATTCCTAATTCTAGCCTGCTCTTCTGCAATTTTTCTTTGGGCTTGGGCATCATCTTTCGCTTCCACTAACCCTTGCAGGCTGTTTTCGTAATCCAACTTTTTTAGCGCTTCTAACTTTGTTTTGCGCAAGAAACCGCCAAATTCAGAATTGAATATGTCAAATGCGTATCTTTCTCCCAAGCCGTCCTGTACCAATTGCCCTAAATCCAAAATATATGCCCTTAATTGAGTGCCTCTGACCAAATCGTAGTCAGGCACTTGAAGCAAATCAACGCCAATTAATTTTTTTATTCTTGGCATGTCTAAAGGCGCGCGCTTTACGTGCGCTCTATTAAAAAAGGAGTTGAACCCGCACACCAGATTATCCAAGGAGATGGGAGCTTCTCCGGTTCCTGAAAATAATAGCAGTGCCTCATTCACCGAAGAAAGACGGTCGTACCTTAATACATTGTTTTTCATTGTGCTGCCTTCTAGCACCCCTTTTTAAAAATCTAAGAACAATTGATTAAGCAATCAAAACAGCATTAACAATTCCGCTCTGCCCCGGCCTTGAGGTTACTCTCGCTTTTCCAAGCTCAGTGTCAATGACAGCTCCCTGAGTCATTATATTTCGCCTGACGAAGTGCCTGTTTGCAGGATTGGCAGTTATGGTCTTTATCTTAACCTGTTTGTAGGTCTTTGATTTGGGGTCAAACAAGTTTGCCATGTCAGCGCCCAAAAGCCTTAATTTCCTGTGCGCGCCCATAGCCCTGATTACAATCATTCTTTTCTTGCCGAGCTTCGTCAATGACGGCTCTCTGCCCAGCTCGAACTGCTTTTTCTTCCTGTAATCCTTGTACCTGGCTCCGGTTTGCTTTCTCCTCGGCCTTGCCTGTGATAATGCCATGAGGAGAAGGAAATTTTAGCGGTTTAAATAGGTTTCGGAAAAATAGTTTTTCCGAGACCTCCCGAAAATTTCAAAAATTTTCGATAGGTTTCTATTAAACATCTCTTGATAATTTTCATGCATTTTTGTTTTTCACTTTTAATTATAAACTAAGATTATTCTAAGTTGTTTAGCGGTTCTACTGATTAAGAAAATTAGTTTACTGGCTTAATAAAACTTTTTAGGAATCAACAAATTAATTTTTAATTTCATAAAAAATAATTAATAAATTTCCTATAAAATAAAAATTTATCAAAAAAAATTTAAAAAATGAGAAACTTTATATACGAAAACAATTTATTTTCTGCCGGGGTAAAATTTTGTAAAAATGGAACACGAAAGAAGGGATATAAAAAAATATTCTACCGGATTTTCTGACAAGCTTCAGCCTTTGGAGTCTTTGGACCTGGACAAAATAAAAAGTTTTGACGACCTGGCAAAGGGCCTTGCCAAAACTTCCTTCGGCGGCAGAACTGTCGGCGAAGCCGTTGACATCCTTTACGATATGGTGAACGACCCTGACTGCTTTGTTGTAGGAACTTTTTCCGGAGCTATGACTGTTGCAAAGATGGGTTTGCTTGTATGCGACATGATTAACAAAGGGATGCTTAATGCAGTTGTCAGCACGGGCGCGCTGATGACGCACGGATTTGTGGAGTCAGTCGGAATGAGGCACTTCAAGTATGATGTAAGGATGAATGATGAGGAGCTTTACGAGAAAGGGTACGACAGGGTTTATGACACTCTAGAGCTTGAAAAAAATCTTGACGACACTGAAGAGCTAATGGTAAAAATACTGAATAAAATTAACAGGGATGAAATATTGTCCAGCCAAAAAATAACCAATCTGCTTGGAAAATACCTCTCGGAGAATGTAAAGGGGAGGTCAATCCTCAAATCAGCCTACGACAAAAAAGTCCCGGTTTATATTCCTGCTTTCACAGATTCGGAGCTGGGTCTTGATGTTGCAATCTACAGGAGAAGGCAGATTTTAAAAAATGAAAATCCTTTCCAGTTTAACCCGTTTTTGGATTTGGAGCATTACACTGAGCAGGTCAAGAGCGCGAAGAAAATAGGCATTTTCACAATAGGCGGCGGAGTCCCAAGAAACTGGGCGCAGCAGGTAGCCCCTTATCTGGATATCATAGACAAGAGGATTGGGCACGGCGGCGGATACAAAAGATTCCATTATGGCCTTAGGATCTGCCCTGAGCCCGTGCACTGGGGCGGACTTTCTGGGTGCACTTATTCTGAAGGCGTCTCATGGGGGAAATTTGTCCCCCAAAATGAGGGCGGAAAATTCGCAGAAGTCATGGCTGACGCGACAATTGCATGGCCGATTATCCTGAAAGCGGTCATGGAAAGGATGGATAAAAAGAAATAAATTTTAGATAATTATTTATTCTCGCGTATTTAGTTGATTTTTATGCAATACGCTGAATTCATTCTGATAGCGGCCTTTTTTTTAATCATATTATTTGTCGGATATGCAATAGGAAAATATGTTTCTAAAAAAGAGCATCAGGAAAAAATTCCCGAAATAAGGGAGACTGCAATAAAACAATCAAGGGCGGTCCTGTCAGGGCAGTTCTCCGAGCAGATAGCCCCCTATCTTCCGGATTTTCCATACAAGCCGACTGAAGCGAGGTTTGTCGGCAAGCCGATTGATTTCATTGTGTTTAAGGGGATGGACGGGAAAAAAATTGAGGAAGTTGTTTTTGTTGAAGTCAAGACAGGGCAAAGCCAGCTGTCTCCTGTTGAGAAAAGCCTGAAAGAGGCTGTTGAGAATAAAAAGATTTCGTGGGATGAATATAGGGCGGAGTTTAAGAAATAAAATTTTCAAACAGCGTTACGCTTTATTAAATCCCTGAATCACTTTCAGATAAGGTATGTAACAAGTCCCAGGTATCCTGTGATCAACATGGTACTGCATTAATAATCTTAATTCTTTAATGGCCACATTTAATCCATTTCCTGCATGAAAATTTTCGCCTGGCAGCAGATTCGCATGAGATTTCAGCCTTTCAATTCCTAATTCCTTTGCTTGGGCAATTCTTGAGGCTTTTGGGGGGTGATACACATCTACAACCAATAAATCATCGATAAAAAATGAGGAACCAGGTTCTCTTGCTCCAATAAATCTTATATTTGCTTTTTCACGAAAGCCCCTTCCCCTATAAAATTCACGCATCTCCTCAAAAGACATTCCGCTGTCGAAATAATGCCCGCTAGGACAAAACTCCAGAGTTCCCTGTTGTAACAATTCTTCAAACGTTTGCATAGCTATGTTAATAGCCCTCCTATTTTTAAACCTTTCTTTTGTTACTACTTGATAATGCTTACAAAATAAAAAGATTTATAAAGGGTGATTTATACTATTACCATTTATGAGTAATAACAAGTTAATTGAATGCGAATTCTGCACTTATAGCTGGATTTCCAGAGTTGAAAATCCAAAATCATGCCCGAGATGCAAGAGGAGATTTGACTACAAAGAGGCCAGGCTTGTTCTGGAATCACTTGGAAAAAAATTTGGCTATAATTTGACGGGTGGCCTGCAATGAGTTTAGAAGCCAAAGTTGGGGACAAGGAAAGCAATGGATTTCTAAAAAAAGCTCTGAAGCTTGGATTCTATACTGCAGTTGCCACTGCATCAGGAGGTTTAAGCTACGGATTAGTGGGATTTTCCGGCCCGTTAACTGGTATCGCATTCGGCGCTGGCACTGCCATACTTAATGCGATTGGAAAAAACCCCGACAAGAAATCAAGAGGGCTTGAGGGGCTTTTGAAGGATTTTTCAGTTGGCTCCCTGACGGGGATTGCCGGGGTTTGGAGCTATCAGGCAGCCGCATCTTACTTTCCAGTTCCAGGAATTGGAAGGGCATTATTCGGATTAGCAGTTGCAAATCCAATATTTGATGCCACATACTTGACGACTGACTACATCATCAAAAATGATTTTAACGCAAAGGGAATTGGAAAATATGTTCAGGAAAATTTCTGGCCAGTGTTTAGGGATAGTACAATCTGGCTGGGACTGCCTGTTGCCCTTACAATAAACGGCTATGGGATTCCGGCAACAGTTGGCGGCCTAGACTTGAGGGGGTATCCAACCATAGTTGGCGCTGATGCAGCTTTTAGGGTAGTTGCCGGCGTCGCCGAATCAAAAGTTTCCAAAGAACGTTCTGGCTATCAAACGCCTTCAATGTCATACGCGGGGGCGCACTAATATGAGCCTTGAAGACAAAGTGCAGGACAAGGAAAGCGGAGGGTTCATCAAGAAAGCAGCTAAGCTGGGATGGAAACTCGGAATGGCTGCTGCAACAACTGCATTAAGCGTGCCTCTGGTTGGAACTTTGGGTGTTGCCGTTGGCGGAGCATTCGCAGCAGGCGGATTGATTGCCAACCTCGCAAGAGGAAAATCATTTTATGAATCATTTAGCAAATCACTTACAACCTATTCTGCGGTAAACGCAGTAATATATCCCATGGTGTGGCTGGGGGATGCTACATTTCCTTTGATTCAAAATTATGATTTAGCTGGAAAAATAGCCAGAGGAATCTACGCATCAACACTTTATAACGCAGCTTTTGTGGGCACTTTTAATGCGGCAAGCCATTTAGTGGATAATTATCTTAATCCAATAGGAATTACAAAAACAATAAAGAAGGACTTTTTCAGGGACTGGCTGCAGATAGGATTGTTGTTTTCGCCATTTTATTACATGGCAGCCAACAACACGGCAGGCATATCGATGTATCACGCTCTAACCGGGTACAAAACAGCCCCGACTTTTGCAGTGGGCGCAGTTCCGGTGGGATTCGCGCACAGCTATTTGAATCCGATAAATGGGAAGAAACATTGATATTTAAATCCAAAAACAACAGGTTAAAATGACTGCAACACTTGATGAATCGGCAAAAAATGGGATTAATGAAATATCCAGGAGGTATAGGCGTGGGACATTTGCACATGAAATTCTGTGTTATGGTGTAGATGCAGCCGCGCATTACCACTTACTAACCCAAGCTCAACAAACCATAAACAAAACTAGCACACTTGACGGATTCATAAAAAAATATCAATTGAAATTTCAAGACCCGCACCTAAGAGGGATAGGGGGGTTTCTTGGTACATTAGAGCCAATGGCTCACGAAGGATTGTTTATTCCAGAAGGGAGGGAAAATAAAAGTATTGTTTTCTTTGATTTAGATTATCTGAATAAGTTAGGCAGGCCCCGGAGAGAGAATGGATTTCTTGTTCGCCGCGAAGACCCGTTTGAATTATCCGACAGAACTTGGAAGCCAGAAGATTTGGGAAACTCTGAGTTAATTGAGCGCGGCTTAGGCTATTCCAGAGAATTATGGAAAATTTCTACAGAAGATTTTGAACGACAGGTAAAAAAGACGGAATGCGCAGAGCCAATGCCAGCGGAAGTTATAGGGATAGCAAGAAAATTAATCTCATATTATGAAGGGATTGTTTCTCGAAAATAAACTAAAATGTTTCCACAACATTTATAAATAAACACTCTTTCTTTTTATGATATTTATCGAGGTGGATTTTTATCATGGAACCGGCAAGGCCATTGGATGCATTGAACAAGGCAAGGGACAAGAGAGTAATCATAGAGCTGAAGAACAACAAGCAGTTTATAGGCAAGCTCAAATCATTTGACATCCACATCAACGTCGTCCTCGAGGATGTGGAAGAAAGGATGAACGGGGAAATGACGCGCAAATTTGAGGTCGTTTTTATCAGGGGCGACACGATAACAGTGATTTCAACAGAGTAAAATTTCTAGGCAATTAAAATGAAAGGAACACCTTCGATGGGGAAAAAGTCCGGCAAGAAGAATATGATATATTGCAGGCGATGCGGGCAGAGAACAATGAATCTCCACAAGACGGCATGCTCTTCCTGCGGATTTGGCAAAAGCGCCAAAGTCAGGGACTATAAGTGGGCGAAGAAATATAGATAGATCGATTTAACTGAATTCTTTTATTTCACTGATGTTTTTAGCAATATTTTTAAAGCAGGTTCATATCCATTTTTATTATGCGGAGGTGCCGGAGCGGTCAAATCTCCTTTTAAAGAGAGACCATACGGGATAGGCTTAGGCATTTCATGGTGTGATGAGCAGAAACAAAATTCTGCAATGAAATTGAGACACCTATTAGCTTAGTGCTTACGCAGGTTCGAATCCTGTCCTCCGCACCTTAACTTTAAGTTATGTTTTTAACCGCAAAATTTAAATAGTAGTATGACTTTTTCTTAAAATATGGCATTAAATCAGAACAATTCCGACCTTATTGACCCGCATAAATCAAAAGAAAAGTTCCTTAATTGGTTCAACAGCGGCAAAGAATTGGGCCTTCCGGAACAGGAAAAAATTATCTTCTTGCAGTATCTTGAGGATATGCGCATTGGCAGCAATGTAAACCACATACGGAAAGGTGGCAGGTCATTCAAAAGGCTTAATTCTGTTAGGACAAGGGTACCTCAATTGTTCAGGCTTTACTCCAAGAAATTTAATAAATCCATTTTAGAAACTACAAGAAAGGAAGTAACAGAATTGTTTAATGAATTGGAAACAGGCATAATCGCAAAGAATGATGGCAACAAATACAAAAGCGTTTCTGATTTCGCAAAGGACTTTAAGGCATTCTGGCATTGGCATATGAGAATTGAAGCTGAGAAAGATAACACAATCAAAGATATAACTGTGGATTTAAATTCTGCTCCGGGAAAAAAGCCCAAATTTGTTTATATCACGATGGATGACTTAAAGAAGCTCCTTAATAATGCAAAGTTCGAATACAGGGCTTTAATGTTGTTTCTTTTTGATTCTGGCATACGTGCCCCCACTGAGCTTGCCAACATCAAAGTAAAGGATATAATGCCAGAAAAGAAAGACGATTGGTCAATAATTCAGCTAAACATTCCTGATGAAGTCAGCAAAACTTTCGGCAGGAAAATAAAATTGATGCTGTGCGGACAGACATTAAAGGAATACATTGAGCATTTTGGATTGCAAAGAGATGACTTCTTATTCAAGGTTAATCCTGTTGTCGTGAATAAATACATTAAAAGGCTTGCTTACAATGTTTTGAAAATCGGAAAATTATCCAAAAGTGAATTTATGAGCAAGAATGGAAGAAAGCTGGTTAACTACAATGTTTCGGACAGTTTGACTTTATATGATTTTAGGCATGCAAGCGCTTGCTATTGGGTTGCCCGCTATAAATCAATTCCCGGATTGATGTATAGGTTCGGCTGGAAAAATCCAGAGATGATCGAATATTATTCTAATTTCCTGGGAATGACTGATAAGATAACAGAAGATGACCTCATAGATACCGAGATGAAAAGCAGACTCGAGAAAGAACTGGAACAGCAAAAACAGAAGAATAGCCTTATGGGCGAGCAGCTTGAATCAATGCAAAAGAAAATGCAGGATTTCAGCAAGCAAACAGACACATGGAAAAATAACATTAGAAAGGAACTTATGGAAGAAGCACTGCAATTAATGAAGAATGAAATCATCAAGAAATGATTTTAGGACTTTCTTCTGCGTGTGCCTTTACCTTTAGATAGAAAAAGTTTGGGTCTTCGTCTACTATCTCAATATCGCAGTTTCTCTTGAATGTTTGTATTATCTTGCCATTACTGTTGTTTAATGTCGGAGAGATAAATGATTCGAGTTGCGGGTCTATGTTCTTTATGGTCTGATTAAGTTCAAATATTTTATTTAAGATGAAATCATAATAGGAACTC
>DATDYS010000061.1:0-24973 GCA_035288925.1 Candidatus Nanoarchaeia archaeon | reverse complement strand
GGTTTATCCGACCAATTTCAACATGATAGCGGTCAGGGCTGTGAAGGGGAATGTAATTACGTTAAAGTATGATATAGTCAAAAAAGAGAAAATGTTTAGCCTTGCGTCGCTGATTGCAGTAGCTGCATGTTCGCTGTTTTTTGTTGGATTAATAAGGTATAATTAATCCTGCTGGCTATTTACCAATGAAATGTTCCAAATAAAGAAGCTAATTGCATATAACTTAACTTTTGTGATAAAATAATCACTCCTGAATGAACTCAGCTCTGATAGCCATGAATATTTCCACCTTTTTAGCTCCTTGCCAATATATGCATCGTAGTCTAAAGCCCTAAACCAGTTCTTTTTATGCCCATCACCATACCTAAGCATTGCAGCATAAATACCCTAGGCTCGCTTGCCACTAAATTCTTTCAGAATCTTATGATTATAATCGCAAACCGCAATTCCAATTTCATGGGCATCCCGATAAATTTTGATTAAGGCATATCAACTGTCATCATTTCTATGGTATTTATAATCATCATATAGCTTAGCTTTTATTACTTCAAAATCATCTACTATCTTTTACCCACGCAGGCTTGTTAATTTTCATTCTAATGCAAGATTCGATAGTATTTAAAATGTTTTTGTTTTTATTGACTGTGGCGTTTCAACCAAAAGGTTTTTATATATTATAAACGCCATTCCTGATATTATTTTAGAAGGTTGGTTTGCCACTAGTGATGATTTCAAGAGTAAAAAACAATTAAAATGAAGAAGAAATATCTGTTATTG
Source organism: Candidatus Nanoarchaeia archaeon (assembly GCA_035288925.1). Taxonomy (GTDB): domain Archaea; phylum Nanobdellota; class Nanobdellia; order Woesearchaeales; family GW2011-AR4. The sequence continues at coordinate 24,196 of DATDYS010000061.1, read as the reverse complement.
CTAATTTTACTTTTAGGCGGCTTTCTCAGGTTTTATAACATCGGGAATGAAAGTTTTTGGCTAGACGAAGGACAAACTGCAACAGCCACAAGCCAGAATTTTGGTAAATTAATGTCAGACTTGTTTTTTGGAGGAAATCTGCTGCCAGAGTATTATGTGGCAAATGCTGATCTGCCATCCTACTATACCCTCTTATTTGTGTGGTCGAGGGTGTTTGGCATAACTGAAGTTTCCTTGAGGTCATTGTCAGCATTATTTGACATTGCCTCTATAGCACTTACATTCTTTCTTGCAAAACGATTTATTGGGCAGAAAGGGGCATTGATTGCCTCTTTTCTTTATTCAATAAGCCTCTCATTGATATATGCTTCACAAGATGCAAGGCCTTACAGCTTGCATGTGCTTCTTGCATTGGCGTCAGCCTATATGCTTATAAAAGCGCTCGATAATAATAAGAACTCCAATTGGGTCGGGTTTGTAGCAGCCGCGATAATAGGCTTGTATAATCACTTCTTATTTGTCCTTTTTGTTGGTGCGATGGCTGCATATGTTTTGCTTCGGTTTAAGGAGTATATCAACAAGCCAGTAATTTTGAAAAAAATGATTTTTTCATTTGTCATTATAGGAATTGCATTTTCCCCCCTTTTATATAGGGCATTTCACCAAAATGACGCAGGGTGGTTGGGAAGGCCAAGCCTGCCTATGGCTGCAAAGTTTATCATGAATCTCAATACTGGGCTTTACCCTTCCGCCAGGCTTATTGAGGACATTTATAAATTCAATATTTATAGCTTTACCCTAAATGACTGGATTCTTTTGTCATCTGTGTTTTTTACCACAGCATTATTCTCTGTTATATTTTTTTATAGTACTTATTCCTTTTTTAAGAGATTTATTCGCACCAAGAAAGGAATACAAATTAATCCCGTCAATGACATGTCATTTTTTATTATATGGCTTTTAATTCCAATACTTTCGGCTGTGTTGTATTCGATATTTACAACAAACGTGCCCATATTCGGACCAATAAATTACCTCCTTTATTGCATACCCCCATACCTCATATTGGTGTCCAGTTACCTGTCAAAAATAAAATACCAGAAATATTTTATAGTGCTGATATTGATTCTAAGCGTTGCGCCAATATATGCATATTATTCCAATCCGGTAAAACACCAATGGAGGGAAGCTGCGGATTTTATGAGGGAAAGGTCGAGCAAAGGTGATGTAATACTGCTAAATATTTATACAGGCCAAGTTGCATTCAAATATTATTACGGCATTTCAGATAACATTTTTGGAGTTAGGAATGCTGCAGAAGCTTTGAATCTTGCCGGGAATAAAGACAGCATATGGCTGATTTTGGCCTCGACAAAATATTCTGATCCGAAGGGCAAAATAAAGAAGGCGCTTGATGAAAATTATAAACTTTCCGAGGAAAAGCATTTCTTTGAAGTTTATGTTTACCACTACAAAAAAGGATCATAGGTTCCCGAGCCTGACCTTTAGTATTCTTCCTACGTACTTAAAGCCGTGCCAAAACACTGAATAGATATACTGTGCAGTCTTTGACTCTCCCTTCTTTCTCTCAGTAAAAACAAATCCAATCTCTTTTATTCTGTAGCCCCTTTTAGTGCACTTGTACAAAAATTCTATGCAATATTCGCCATGGCCTTTTGGCTCAAAATCGATGTTTTTGAAGACATCTCTCCTAACTGCCACAAATCCTGAATCATAATCCCTTACCTTAAAGTTTAAAATCAGGTTTGCAAGAAGGTTGATTGCATAGCTCGTGACAACTCTTACTAAACTTCTTTTGTCTGCGCCGCCTTTAGCGTATCTTGAGCCTACAACCACATCATAGTCTTTTAGCAGTTTTATCATTCTTGGCACAAGAGAAGGGGGCATCGTCAAGTCACAGTCCATCCAGACTATATATCTTCCTTTAGCCACCTTTATGCCATCCCATATTGCAGGCCCTAATCCCTTATTTTTAAACCTCCTTATAACCTTCACTTGCGGCAGTTTTAAGTCCTGGGCAATTTTCCATGTCATATCCGGTGAATTGTCATCAGAAACAATAAGTTCTACATTACTGCCAAGATATTTAAGAAGCGACCTAATCAATTTAACAATATTTTCGTTTTCATTATAAGTTGGCAGCACCACAGAAACTTTCGGAAAATGTTTATTTCTCATTTTCTTCCTTTGCAGATTTTATCGTATCTGCTATATAAATGATATTATCTTTGGTTAGATGGCTGCTTGAAGGCAGATAAAATCCATTATTGCCCAGGTACTCAGAAACTGGGAATTTGCCTTTCGTATCTGGCAGATTTGAAAACTTATTATTAGGTTTGTTATAAACCGGCTGCAGGTGCATTGGAACAAAGAACGCCCTAGTGTCTATGCCCGCTTCCAAGAGTTTCTCCCTAAGCTTGTCACGTCCCATTCCAAATTTTTCATCTATCAATATCCCATACATCCAATAAACATTTTTTGCCCATTCGGCGCACGGCGGAGTTATGACCCCTTTAATGCTTGAAAGCAGGTTATTGTACAAATGGGCATTACTTATCCTGCATTCAACCAATTCATCAATTTTTTCAAGCTGGGCCAATCCTATTGCGGCCTGCATATTAGTCATCCTGTAATTGTAGCCGATTTCTTCAGATACATATCTTTGTTTTGTGAATGCATAATTTTTAAGCAGCCTGGCCTTGTCCGCAATTTTATCGTCATTAGTTAAGACCATGCCTCCTTCGCCGCATGTTATTATCTTATTGGCAAAGAAGCTAAAAGCGCTTGCGTCGCTCAGGCTACCGCATTTTTTCCCCTTGTATAATGCGCCGTGTGCTTCAGCAGCGTCTTCGATAATCAAGAGATTATTTTGCTTTACGATTTTGATTACTTTGTCCATATCTACTGGGTGTCCATAGATATGCACAGGCAGTATTGCTTTTGTCCTTTTAGTTATTTTCTCCTCAATAAGATTTGAATTCATGCACCACGTTGACATTTCGGCGTCGACAAATACCGGCTTAGCCCCGGTATACAATATTGAATTCACACTCGCAATCATCGTAAAATCAGGAACGATTACCTCATCTCCTGGACCTATACCTGCAGATTCAAGCGCCAGGTGTATTGCTATGCTTCCGTTGCAGCACGTTATGCCGTGATTGACTCCACAATAAGCAGAAAATCCCTTTTCAAATTCCCCTATATATTTTCCGAATGAGGATACCCAATTTGTTTTTACGCAGTCTGAAACGTATTTAAGCTCGTTCCCCCTTAAAGTTGGCTCACAAACAGGTATGAATCTGCGCTTCATCAGAAATCACTCAAGCGGTATTTTCTCATACTCTTTTTTTCTGTACGGCCCCTGCTTCACTTCCACCATTTTAGTGTCTTCAAGAAATTTTATGCTGTGCCCACAATTCAGCAGTATTATGTTGCCGTCAGTCAAGGTGACTTCCGTATGTTTGATTTTTCCGCGATACAGTCCAATCAAGAGTTTTCCTTTTTCTATGACAAATATTTCCTGCGACTCTATGTTAAGGTTTTTGAACGGCATATGGGTATGGGCTTTTATATATTCGCCCTTTGGCCTGATATGGAGCCCAAGCTGAAGCGGAAAATCATTTGGTGTTGGAAATTCCAGGTTTTTGTCAGAGTCTCTGCTTCGGACAATTATGGCCAGGACCTCATCATCTTTTTTTATATATTCAATCTTTGACATGATTCGCGAAAAACAAGACGTATTTATAATATTATTGATTTTTACTATACATAATGGACATTAATGATGAAATCTTAGGCACCATTTTTATTGTCGCATAATCTAGTTCATAAATAAAATTAAGGTATTGTCTTTTTTCAAATGAAGTTGGTATCCTGGGAAATGACTTATGAATTGAATTAATCTAATTTTGTCACAAAATAATAAACCCTCACATCCCCCTTTATTCTTTTGAATATAGGGAGAAAAATCTTCAAAACTGTCCTGCTCAGCACTTTGGTTATTGTATACTGCTCCAAATAATTAAGGTAATAGGCAAGAGCAGGGTGCGCGCCGTATTCTTTCACTATTTTACACATTTTCCCTTTCAGGGCATTCGTAACCTCATTTCCAGTAGCTGTTCCGCCGTGAAGGTGCTCTTCAAGTGAGGCAGTTAAATGGCTTTTCTTCCAGTTCTTCAGTATTCTCTTGTGGTATTTGTTGAAGCCGACGGGATAGGTAAGCATTATGAGCTTTTTTGCAACTCTGTAAGCTTCCAAAACCATTTTCACCTGCTCTTTTCTTGTGAGGTGCTCAAGCGTGTCAACTGATATCACAACATCAAAGCTTGAGTCAGCAAATGGAAGATTCGTAGCAGAGCCCTTAATGAACCTAAGCCTTGGATTTTTATATTTTTCAGGAGTTATATCTATGCCGATAACTTCGCCGTTGTAAAATCTGGTTACGCCTATGCTCCCGGAGCCGATTTCGAGCACGTTTAATGGCTTTTTGGCTTTCATTGAGATCTTTTTTAGTTTTTTAACAATTGGGGAATATCTCAAAATCAGATTTATGTTTCTCTCAAACGGGGAATTATAAATTATTTCCAGAAACTTGCCCCTTATGGGGTTTGAATTTCCTGAATTTGATTTTTGATTATTTGCCATCTAAAGACTGCCACCAAGGAGATTATATTTTCAGTATTATAATGCCATTATTCTGGAATACTGGCTGAAGATTGAATTGTGTTACAAGGGGGGATATTAAATTGTTTGTCTTATTCTGCCCGAATTTCTTGGCAGCCTGCCCGTCAATAACAGCATACTGGTACTTGTCGTTTTTCAGTTTGGAATAAACTTCTGTTGCCGTCATGTTGATGGAAGTTTTCTGGAATTCTTTTACATCCTGGCACCATGAGCAGATGAATTTATCCATGCCTATTACAACCCCGCTATTTGAGAAAGTGAATACTTTTGCTCCGGAAGGAACATTTCCTTTAAACCAGACATAACCCTGTATTTCCTCATTTGAAGTCCAGAATGCCCCAGGAGGCCATCCAGCAGTGTTTACTTTATATTTTGGAATAAAGGAAGTTAAGAATACTAGAATAATAATGATTGAAATGAAAACAAATGAAGCCAGCAAAACAACTTTTCCGTTTTTAATAATATTCTTGGTTAAAGATTTGACAACATTATTCAAAATGTTTATAGCTTCCCCGGCAGTGATTGCAGCCGCAACTGCAAACAGCATCCATGCCCTGAACGGAGATATCTTGACCGGCATTTTGGCGGAGTTCACAGCATACAGCGCCAGAACAAACCATAAAATTGATACAAATACATAATAATTTTTTTGCCTGAACGCTTCTCCAAAATTAAAAATTAAATATATAAACCCAATTAAGGCAAGAATCGAAACAACAATTCCAATGCCTATGGGATTATTAATCATATTAACTCCATTATAGCAATCGCTGCTAGGGCCGCAAAGAAAATCCGGAACTGAATAAACCCTGTCCCCTGTCCCAATCACATTTAGTATGCCTGCACTTGCCCGTGGGTTAATTGTCTGGATAACTTTATAAAATCCATGCTCGATGATTGTTGGAGCCCACCATAATACAAAAGCCAGAACAACTCCGCTTAATCCTGCAAGAAACTCATAAATCAGAAATCTTCTTTCGGCTATCAGTCTTGCAGCAAAGTATACAACAAAAAACAATCCAAAATAAGCGCTGTGCGTCGGAGATGACGTAACAGTCGGCATAATGACCAAAGCAGTGATTATCCACCAGTTCCGGTCATCCCTAATTTTTTCAGTGCAGTAAAACGCCACAAAAAACAGGGGCATCGTCAGCGCAATCGCCCAGATGAAATGGCTAAGATAGGCCGGAATAGCAAACAAAGCCAAGGTAGAAAAAAAAGCTTTCTTTGAGCTGTTTGAAAAAACTTTTACAAAATAATAAAAGAAAATGATGCTCAGTGAAATTATCAGGGCATTGAAAAATTTCAAAGTCCAGTAAACTGAATCATTTGTTTGGTGGACAATTCCAAGCAGCATGTCATAAGCCGGCGGATAGGGGTCAATATAGTGAAATAATACCTCTTTTCCCGTGAAAACGGTCTTCTCCACTGAAACGTACTTGACACTCATGGCATGGCTCCAGGAGTCATCATCCTCAAGGTAGGGATAAGCAAAAGCGCCGTGCACATACATGTACAGGGTTATTGCGAAAAGAATCAGCATCAAAATGGAATAAAAATTAAGATTAAATTTTGGAATAATTGTTTTATTTTTCCTGTAATCAAAATAACTCTTTGCAATTAATATTAGGATGCCAAGCCCAAGAAAAATTCTCCAGTCCAACGGGATTTTTAGCACATTTAGCAAAAAACCAAACAACAGCATAACCCCCAAGCCAATCCCCAATCTCATCAAATTTCTTTCAAGAAAATCGTCCGATTCCTTTGCAATGAAAGAGACAGAGCTACCAAAACCGTACAAAACAACCAAAAAAAATACTATGCTAAAAAGTTCCATATCCCCTTGCCGGCAAAACAGAAAGGTATATAAATATTTTACCATTCGAGCAGGGTATGAAGATAGTAGTCACTATTCCGGCCTATAACGAGGAAAAAACCATAGGCAAGCTAGTTGGTTCCATAGTAGAAGTAATGGACAAAGGAAATCACAGTTACGAAGTTCTTGTTCTTGATGATGGCAGCAGGGATGAAACGGCAAAAAACGCAAAGAAAGCGGGAGCGGTGGTTTATTCCTTTCCGAAAAATTATGGCCTGGCGGAGGCTTTCAGGGCAGAAATAGAAAAAGCTCTTGAGATGAAAGCCGATGTCATCGTTCACATTGATGCCGACCGGCAGTACCAGCCCGATGAGATTCCAAAGCTTGTTGCTGAAATTGAGAAAGGCTACGACTTGGTGCTTGGGAGCAGGTTTAAAGGCAGGATTGAAGAAATGCCGATGGTCAAGAGGCTTGGCAACAAGGCGTTTTCTAGGGTAATCTCAAACATAACCGGCCTGAAAATTTCTGATGCCCAAACCGGATTTCGGGCTTTCACAAAGGAAGTGGCAAAAAAAGTTCAAATCACTTCAAACCACACTTACACGCAGGAGCAGATTATAAGGGCCGTGCGCGGCAAGTTCAAAATAAAGGAAATTCCAATTTACTTTTCAAAAAGGCATGATGAGAGCAGGTTAATCTCAAATCCATTCAGCTATGCAATCAGGGCGTGGATAAATCTTACCAGGATTTATAGGGATTACGAGCCGCTGAAATTCTTCGGCTGGGTTGGAACGCTGATTTTGCTTGCCGGATTCATTCTTGGGCTATACCTTGTTTATTTCCAGTTTTTTGGAGGGGGCGCCTTCAGGCACTTGGGCCTGATGATGCTGGATATCCTCATAATTACCATAGGCCTGCAGATTGTAATTTTCGGTTTTGTGGCTGACATGTTTAGGAAAGACTAAACACGAATTAAAATGATTGGAGATTTTTTCATAATAAAAAATAAAATTAAAAATTTTATTAATTCTGAATTTAACGATAAAAACGATGAAGTTCTTGATTTAGGCTGCGGCTCGAACCCGTATTACCACAAAGGCATTAAAGGAAAAATTGTTTGCCTTGACATAAGCAAAACTTCAAAAACTCATTTGGTTTCTGACGCCGACAGGCTTCCATTCAGGCCAAATTCCTTTGACAAAGTGATTTCAGTAAATTCATTTTATTATTTTAAGAATCCGTTTGAGGTCGCTAAGTCAACAAATAAAATACTGAAAAAAGAAGGAAAATTAATTTTAGTAGTGCCTTTCTTTTATCCAATCCACGATGCGCCTGATGATAAATACAGGTTCACAGAATATGGATTAAAAACCGTTCTTGAAGAAGATTTCAAGATAGAAAGAATTGAAGCAATCGGCGGAATATTTAATTTGCCTGCTGTTTTATTGCATTCGCTAATCAAAGGAATTCCATTGTTATTTCCAAAGGAAATAAGAAAGTTTGTTCAAATCCTAGCATACGTTTTATGGCCAGTTTACATAATTGCACAGATATTCAGCATTCTGGATATTTTTGACTTAACAAAAAGGTTTCCGACTTATTATTTTGTAGTTGCCGGGAAAAAGTAAAGTTTCGTATCGCAATCTTTTTAAACTGAATTCTAACCTTTATAGCTATGCAGGTCGTAGTGCTATGTGGGGGGAAAGGTACCAGATTAAGCGAATATACAGAGGAAATTCCAAAGCCTTTGATTAATGTAGGCCACAGGCCGATTTTATGGCACATAGTGCAGATATACAAGTCTTACGGCCACAAGGAATTTATTTTCTGCCTTGGGTATAAGGGAGAAAAAATAAAAGAATACTTCAGGGACGAAAAAGAAGTAAAAATTCAGTTTGTTGACACCGGAATAGATGCAAATAAATCAGAAAGAATACAGAAAGTAAGGCATTTAATCAAAGATGATAATTTTTTTGTTACATATGGCGATGATTTAAGTGATGTCAATATAGATAAATTAAGCGAGTTTCACAAGAAAAATAAAAAAATTGTGACACTGACAGCTGTTAGTTTAGAGTCGCCATTCGGAATTTTGGAGTTAAACAAAAAAAATGAAGTTATTGGCTTTAAGGAAAAGCCAAAATTGGAATATTTCATGAACGGCGGATTTTACGTTTTCAACAAAAAGATTTTTGATTGCATGAAAAAAGGTTATGACCTGGAAAGGGATGTTTTAAGGGAAGCTGCAAAATCGAAGCAGATTGCAGCTTTCAAGCACAGGGGATTTTGGAAGTCAATGAATACCTTAAAGGATGTCATAGAGCTTAATGAAATTTACAACAAGGGAGGAATGAAATGGCTGAAATGAACTGGAAAGGGATGAACGTTCTTGTAACTGGGGCAGACGGGTTTATAGGGAGCCATATTGCAAAAGCTTTGGCAGGCAAAAAAGCCAATGTAACAACTATAGTAAGGGATGTAAAGAAAACAAGCAATTTGGACGTTCTAAATTTAAGAAACGAAGTGAACATCATCCATGGCGATTTGATAAATTTCCATGATTGTGAAAGAACTATAAATGAATATGATATTCAGTTTGTCTTCCATATCGCAGCGCAGGCAATTGTCGGGCCTGCGAACAGAAGCCCATTATCAACATTTGAATCCAACATAAAAGGCACGTGGAACATTCTTGAGTCATGCAGATTGTCAAAAACGGTGAAAGGCCTGATTGTTGCGTCATCCGATAAGGCTTATGGCCAGCAAAAGAAATTGCCTTACACCGAAGAATCTCCGCTAAACGGATATTATCCTTATGATGCATCAAAAGCATGCGCTGAAATTCTTGCAAGATGCTATTACATGACTTACAGTCTTCCTTTAGCGATTACAAGGAATGCAAACACATATGGCCCGGCGGATATGAACATGAGCAGAATAATTCCGGATGTAATAACCACAATCCTAAGAGGGAAGCAGCCAATCATAAGAAGTGATGGTACTCCAGAAAGAGATTACATGTACATAAAAGACGCGGTCAGCGCATATTTGGCGTTAGCAGAAAATTTACACAGGAAAGAGGTTATCGGGCAGGCATTTAATTTCGGCACGGGAAAACCAATCAGTGTTATTGATTTATACAATAAAATAATAAAATTAATGGAAAAGAACACAAAGCCAAAAATTCTTGGAGAAGCAAAAAATGAGATAGACAGGCAATACCTTGCAATAGATAAAGTAAAAAAAATTCTAAAGTGGCAGCCAAAATATACAATCGACCGGGGCTTGAAAGAAACAATTGATTGGTATAAAAATAATTATAAGAATTAATTATAAAAATACGTCAACAAAAACTAATAATAATCAACGCATAAGGCGTCCTTTGCCGTAAAATCAAGGAAGAAACCTGCCTTATGCTGCAATTTGCAGAAACTGAGCCGCGGAATCTTAGTTGATTAAAAAAATGTAGAATTAAATTAAAAATAATAATTGAACCAAAAATGAAAATTCTTGTCATAATGAAGCGCTTTGGAGCAAACAAGGATATGGTTATGCAGAATTTCGGGCGCCAGGTAAGGATGTTCGAAAATTTAGCAAAAAAGCACCAAATTGATTTCCTGTGCCCGGATTATACAAGAAAAGAGTCTAAGATTGTTGAGAAAAACGGATTAAGGTTTTTTGTTGTTCCGGTGTCATTTTTCTCCATATTCTCCTTTCTCCATGGGACAAAAAAGTTAATTAAAAAAGAAAATTATGATGTGATTGTTGCAACTTCCGACCCATTAATTGGTGCTCTCGGCAATCATCTTTCAAAAAAATTCAGCATACCTTTAATCTATGACCTTCAGGATAATTTTGAAACTTATGACACGTATAAATTCCATTTTGTAGCAAATCTGCATAAAAAGGTCGTCGAAGAAGCAGACATTGTTTTGACAGTAAGTGAGGCATTAAAAGAACATATTTCAAAGACAAGAAAAAGGCCTACCTATGTTATCCAAAACGGAATTGAGCTGAACTTGTTCAAGCCAATCGACAGGGAAAAAGCAAGGAAAAAATTAAAATTGCCTTTAAAATCCAAAATTATTACCTATATAGGGCATCTTGAGAAATTAAAGGGTGCAAACATTTTGCTTGAAGCATTTGAAAAAGTAAGGCAGGATTTTCCGGACACCTTCCTTCTTTTAAGCGGAGAGGTTGAAAAAGGGATAGACATAAAACAAAAAAATATCCTCTTTAGGGCATTTCCAAAAAGAGAGGACGTTGTTTTAGGGATTAACAGCTCTGATGTTGCGGTTGTCCCCAACACTGTAAACGAATTCACAAAATACTGCTTCCCATACAAGCTGGCAGAATACATGGCATGCAATGTCCATATCGTCGCGACTGACATTGGAGATGTCTCATTAATGCTCAAGAAATACAACGGAAGCCTAGCAGCCCCAGATAATGCCGAGGAATTGAGTGAGAAAATAATGCTAAAGCTCGAAAACAATTCAAGGCCTGATTACAGCGAAGATACAAAAAACTTTGACTGGAGAATATTGTCAGAAAAATTAAACGAAATTCTTAAGAACTTAAAATAAATCATCAATAAAATTTAAATCAGGCAAAATTTATCCCGGATAGTGCTCCAACCTCATTAAGTTAAATTTAAATAGGATGGACTAATACGCGGGATATACGTTTCAGGTGGTTTACATGCACTTTTACGAATCAATATTGCTGGATACTGTGGACGGGTTTCAGTGCAAATCGTACTCAAACGAGCACCCCGAGGGCTATGTTATAGTCAAGCCTAAATACATACCTAAAAATGCGCTGGAAGGAGAAGGCCTGAAGTACAGGTTTCTGTTTGAAAAATGCCTGATCAGGTTCAATTTATTCGCGGACAAGGAGAAGCTCAAGTCTTATGTGGGGCAGTTCAAGAAAAAATTTCCCGATTATATCTACAACTGCAAAGACACCAAGAACTGGTTTTTTGCTGTGCCGAGAAAAAAAATAAGCGCAGTCCACGACCCAAGGAAAGGCCTGCAGGAGCTAATGCAGGTCCCAAAAAAAGACTTGGATGAATACTTAACTCTGGTGATGGAGCTTGTAGGATTCCTTGCAAAAAGCGGGGTAAATCCAGAAAATCTGGGTATAACTCATTCCACTTTAATGGGAAATTACACCCTTGGAAAGTCAGATATGGATATAATAATCTACGGCAAGGGCAACGGATGGAAAATTCTTGATTATCTGAAAACTGCAAAGCACGAAAAACTGCACTGGAAAACTGACAAAGAATGGTCAAAATACTACCAGGAGCATAAAACTTCAGAATCAGCGCATTTCACCGAAAAAGAGTACATCAATCACATGAGGAGAAAAAAATATGAAGGAATGTTCTCCGGCACGGTTTTCACGTTATTCACCGTTGAAGAGCCCCACGAAACATGGTTCAGGTGGGGCGAGGATAAAGTTGAGCCGCTGGGAACTGCCACAATAAAAGGAAAAGTCACAGACCATTATAACAGCCACGTGAGGCCAGGGTTTTATGAAATTACGGACGGAAAAATAGTTGATTTTCATTCAAAAAATATAAAAATTGACAGTTCTCTGGAAATAAAAAGAGTTGTGACATACTCAATTCCTTTTGTGCAGCAGGCGCTGAAAGGGGAGGAGATAACTGCATGCGGGATGCTTGAGCTTGTAACCCCAAAAAAAGGCGCAAAATATTACAGGCTGGTAATCGGCTATTTTGATGCCTACCTCAACGAAAGGAGAGAAAAAGAATTCATCAAATCAGGTTTTTAAAATGCATTATTACGAATCTGCAATAATTACCACAAAAGATGGGCTTTATTGCCAAGTCTATGGCAACGAGCATCCTAAAGGAAAAATACTTGTAAAGCCGAAGTACATACCCACCGACAAAATACACAGCGACGCTCTCCCCTACAGGTTCATTAGCGGAAGAAAAATGAACCGGCTTAACTTGTGGAGGGACACAAACAGCCTGAAAAAGTACATTAAAAACTTTGCCGGGGCTTATCCGCATTACATTTTCAAAAGCGAGGTTCATGAGAAAAGCCCTCTGTTTTTCGCAGTGCCGGAAAAATACATTGAAAGGGAATATTCTCCAAAAATAGGCCTGGCAGAGCTTATGAGCATGCCACTGGAAGAGATGGACAAGCACCTGAGGAGAGTATTTGATTTTGTTTCTTTCCTGCTCAAAAGCGGCCTGAGGCTCGAGGACCTTGGAATCACTTATTCCACGCTTATGGGGCACTACGCCCACTATAAGTCTGACATCAACATAGTGGTCTATGGAAAAAAGAAATTTTGGAACCTCATGGAATTCCTTAAGACAGCAAAATCCAAAGATCTTAGGTGGAAGACTTATGATGAATGGGGGGATTTCTATACAAAAAGGAACAGGCACATGGTACACAATAAGGAGACGTACATGAAAAATATGCACAGGAAAAAATCAGAGGGTTTTTTCAGGAATACCTTATTTATCATATTTGCCGTAGAAAATAAAGATGAGACCTGGTTCAAATGGGGAGAAGAAAAGTACAGGAACATCGGAGTTGCAAAATTTAATGCCACAGTCAAAGATAATAAAGATTCTATAGTAAGACCAGGATGCTACGAAGTCTCCGATTCACGATTCATTGGGGGAGACAGCGCCTGCAGGAATCTGGAAATAAGCAAAGTAGTCTTCTATTCCAGGGACTATTGCATGCTTGCATATCCCAAAGAAAATATTGAATTCAGCGGAGTCATGGAAGAAGTGACCAAAAAAACAGGGGAGAAATATTACAGGGCAGTTGTTGGGTATTTTGACTCCTATCTTAGTGAATCAAGGGACAAAGAATACATAAAAGTCATAGATGATTAAAATGAATAAATCCAGCGAAATCCATAGGTTGCTGAAAGAGGATTCCAATCGGAGGGAGAGCTGCAACTTATGCAAAGACGCAGCCTATAAAGTCGGAGAAAAAACTGGATATGGCGCTGTTATTTTCAAAGTAGGGAATAAAAAGAACGGCTGGTTTGCCACTTTGTCCCCGCAAACCGGAGGCAATCCGGAGTTTGATTTTACGGTGCAGATTATGCCTCTGATGCACCTGACTCATTTTTCTCAAATCGAAGCCTATCCAAGATTAGCCGAAAACTACGGGGTTATTTTTTCCAAAATAAGCGGCGCAATGGCGCAGGTCATGATAAGCAACGAAAATCTGAGCGCTGAAGCCGATGACAAATCCAACTCTGTTCCGATTGCAGCTTACGGCAAATGCACGACATGGAAAGAGAAAAAAGAGCACCTTCACATCAAAATATTTCCATTCAGGGGCAATATAGGCCAGCCTTACACTGTTGACAGCTCTTTTGAAAAAAAAGAAGTGCTCACGGAAAAAGACGGCAAAGAATTCGTGAAGATGTCTCCAGTAAAAAAAGTTGTGATTGATTCAGGCAGGTTTGAAAAGCTGGCAAAAAGGCTTGAATTGCTGCTGAAGAAATGAAATAATATCAACAGATACTCACTTTCCTTACCTAAAATGATAGACCTGCAAAGCCACACAACAGCTTCCGACGGGGAATTGTCTCCGGAAGAACTGGTAGAACTGGCGATAAAAAAGAAATTGAGCGCTATCGCTATTACTGATCATGATTCTCTGGGATCATTAAAGAAAGCTACAAAGTATTCTAAAGGAAAAAATATAGAAATAATTCCCGGTGTGGAGCTCAGCTGCGATGACCCGCTGTTTAGCTACGAGAAGATAGATGTCCTGGGGCTTTTCGTTGACCCTGATAATAAAAAATTAATCGAGCTGATACGCCATATAAACGAGCAAAGGGAAGAGAACAAAAAGCAGATTATCAAAAAGCTGAACGGCTTTGGATATGAAATAGACTATGAAATCGTCAGGAAAACCGTCGGCGGAACTTTTGGAAGGCCGCACATAGCAAAATACCTTATCAAAAAATACCCTGGCAAATTCTCTTCTGTGAGGGACGTTTTTGACAAACTTATTGGGAGAGGGAAGAAAGCATTCATAAAGACAGAAAGCAGAGTATCCATACCCAATGCAATTAAAATAATAAAGCAAGCCAGAGGATTGGCCATACTGGCTCATCCAGGAATTTATCCAAGAGAGCATTCATTAAAGCTTATTGATTATTTTATAGCCAACTGCGGCGACGGAATAGAAACTTACTACCCTTACCACATAGTATGCCCTGAGCTTAAAATTGACAGTAACGGAAATAAAAAATTAATAGAATTTTATAAAGAAATTGTAAAGTCAAAAAACTTGCTTGAAAGCGGCGGGAATGACCACCACGATATGTACAGGTCAACAATGGGGGAAATCCAAATACCCGAAAGCATTTTGGAAAACCTTAAAAAAGCAGTAAAAAGCAGGAGTAAATCAGCAGAAAAATGAAAGAATCTTGGACAGTATGGTTTACGGGGCTGCACGGCGCAGGAAAGTCAACAATAGCTGCCGGGCTGGCTGAAAGGCTGAGGCATGACAATATTCCCGTTGTGATTGTAGACGGGGATGAAATAAGAAAAACAGTATCTTCTGATTTAGGCTACTCGGCTGCAGAAAGAAATGAGCACATGAAAAGAGTGGCAGGCATATGCAGAATAATATCTGAAAACGGCGTTCTGGTTATAGCCTCTGTTGCCTCACCGACAGAAAGCTCAAGGGAATACGCAAAAAGCATTCTGAAAAAAATGTTCCTGGTTTATGTAAAATGCCCGCTTGAGGTATGCAGAAAAAGGGATGTAAAAGGGCACTACGGGAAAGCCGAAAAAAAAGAGAAAGGATTTGAGGACTTCCTAAGCGTGTCTTCGAAGTACGAGGAGCCCAAAAATCCCGACTTGACTCTCAGCACCGACAAAGAGTCAGTTGAGGAATCTGTCGGTAAATTACTCAAAAGTTTGAAATCTAAAAATATTCTGTGACTCATGGCAAAAAACATAGACCTGCAGTGCCACACAACAGCTTCCGATGGGAAATTAACGCCGGCTGAGCTGGTAAATTTTGCAATAAAAACCAAACTGGCTGCAATAGCAATAACGGACCATGATTCAATTAATGGTATTAATGAAGCACTAAAAGCAGCAAAAAATAAGCCAATTGAAATAGTTCCAGGGGTTGAAATAAGCTGTGATGACCCGGGCTATGTTGACACCCATATTCTCGGCTTATTCATCGACCATAAAAATAAAACGCTAAATTCTTTATTAAAAAAAGCACAATCTTACAGGGAACAGCAAAAAAAGGACACCATAAAAAAGTTCCAGAAATTAGGATTTAAGATAACTTACGGTGAAGTCAAGAGATTGGCAAAAGGCGAAATCGGAAGGCCGCATATCGCAAAAGTAATTCTAAAAAACAATCCTGGCAAAGTACGTTCATTTGATGAAGTCTTTGACAAATACCTGGCGGTCGGCAAAAAAGCCTACGTTGAAAGAAAGAACAAAATAAGCGTTAAAGATGCAATAAAGGCGATTCACGCTGCCAATGGCATGGTTTTTATTTCACACCCGGGGGTTTATGATAATTTTGACACTGATAATTTCATGGATTATTTTTTAAAAAATGGTGGTGACGGGATAGAAACATTTTATTCATACGAAACTTCCAGATACCATACCGGAAAAAGGGCAAATGCAAAAATAATTAATAAATTTAGGAGAATTGTTAAAGAAAAAAATATTTTGGAAACAGGCGGCTCGGATTTTCACGGCAGGCCCGACCAGGTTTTGGGAAAGCTGAGGATTCCCTATTTTATACTAAGCAATCTAAAAAACCATATTAATTCTAAAAGATACCTTTAAATATCAATTTCATTGGCTTAATATAATGGTAGAATCCATAAAAGAACTAAGGGAAATCTGCTATAAAGATTCCAAAGGCAGAAGGCCATTGTACATGGAATGGGTTACCATGAAGATTTCTATTTTTGTTACTAAACTGTTGCTTTACACTCCAATAAAGGCAGACCAAGTCACTATAGGAATGGTCCTATTGGCAATTTTAGGCTCAGTTTTCATGGCATTTGGAACCCTAAAATTTCTGTTGATTGGAATCCTGATAATCCATTTCACAGTCATACTGGACAATGTAAACGGCGAAGTTGCAAGATACAGGAAAGAAGGTAGCATGATGGGAACTTTTCTTGAGCAATATTACCATGAACTATCCGTGCCATTAATCTTTTTCGGCCTAGGATTTGGAGTATTTTTGGCAACAGGGTACAAATCAGCTGTGATATTTGGATTTTTATGTGGAGTATTTTCAAGATCAACTGTTTTGTCAGCTTTAAAGTCAGCCGTTGTCAAGAATGCAATAAGGGACAGAAAAAACAACAAAGTCGATGAAAAATTAAAAAAATATTATTTAATAGCCGGAAAAAGCCCAAATGTTGAAGGCGGCTCGACAGAAACAGGGGCAAAGTTATACCATACTTACGATTTCATAAGGGAATTCTGGAGCGCTCCTTTCAACATATTTCACATCAATGTTTTAGTCATACTGGAAATATTAAACAAATATTATTGGAATGCATTGCCTCAATATGCCATGCTTTATTGGTATTTAGTTATTTACGGCAGCGTGTCTGTCTTAATCCAGTTAATTTCATTTATAGTACATTACAAAGGCAATACAATCTACCATTATTACGTTGCAATGCTGGGAAAGGGAAAAAAATAATTATTTAATTCTTTTATAAGCCTCATTAATCGTCACAAACTCAACATCATCAAATTTCTTTGCGTGTTTAATAAATTCTTCAGTATCTTTAATCACCTGAGTAACGCCTCCGTCTTCATGCGTTGATTCTATGCTGTGGGAGATAACTACAAAAACAAATGGATTTTTGCTCCTGTCGGCGTTCCTGTAATAATAATCAAAAGCCGATTTCAGCAATTCAGAATAAACAGGATCTGCCAGAAATGTTTTTCCCATGAAACTAAATGTTGCAATCGGAATCTCAAGAACTTTTGAATTTTGGCGTTTAGTATCCTGATAATCATCTGATGATAATTTCCAAGGATAATGCTCACCAGCTTTGCTCCAGTCATAACTCATTCCATCATTTGGGTGCCCTTTTATCCCGGGCGTTGCCGAGCTGTCAACCTTAAAACCATTTTCCTGCAATGCCATAACGGCATCTGTATTAAGCGCCCAATTTCCCCATCTAAAGCTGGTAGGAATAAAATTTATATTATCTTTAATCAGTTTTTTAGAAGTCTTGATGAATTGGTTAATTTGAGAATAATTATAAAATTTAGAGCTTGTATAATGAAATTTTTCTTTCAGAGTCAATTGCAGTGCCAAATCGCTGTCAGGATGCAGGTGTAGGCCAATCTCATGCTTTTCATTCAATAATGATTTTAATTGTTTTTTAATTTTATCCAAATCGTTATCTTTTGCGCTGAAGCAGTTTGTCGACAGGAAAAATGTCGCTTTCGCGCCATATTTGTTTAATAACTTCCTCCAGTTCTCAATTCCTTGGTAATAGCCGATGTAAGCTTTGGGATTACTTTTCTGCCAAACTCTTTCATTATTTTTCTTCACATAGCCGGATTCGGTGTCTATCGTTATGGAAAACAAGAATTTTTTTTGTTTGGATTTTGGATTATTTTTATTTGCTGATTTATTATTTCTTTTAATATTTTTGGCATAAACAGATTTCGACAGTGATTTCAGGGCTTTCCTTCCCAAAGGCATGTTCAAAATATTGTACAACCCGGCTTTTAATTGCCTAGAAAATCTTCCGGATTTTCTGGACCCCAAAAATCTTTGATTTTTGCTGGTTTTCATTTTAATTGTTTGTATAACTCATTAAATTTCCTGACAATCGTATCCCACGAATAATTCTTCTTTACAAACTGAATTCCGCTCTTTGATAATTTTTGCCTCAATTTATTACCCGAAAGAACTTTAATTATATTTTCAGCCAAATCATTTTCATCTCTTTCCTTAACAAGCAATCCATTCTCATTGTTTTTAATCAAAAACTTAATTCCTCCTGTTTCCGTGCCTATGACGCATGCCCCGCACGCCATTGCCTCGGCCAAAACGAGCCCCTGCCCTTCTGTTCCAATCCTGCTCGTCACCGCAGGCAGCACAAAAACATCAGCTAGGTTATAATAGTCAGGCAGATTATGATGAGGTATTGGGCCCAGAAATTCCACATTGGCCAGATTTAACGATCCTGCAATTTTTTGAAGGTTTTTTTTGTAAGCCCCTTCACCGATGATAAGCAGCCTTGAATTCGGTATTTTTTTATTTACCAGTGATAGTGATTTAATCAGATAATCCGCCCCTTTCTGCTCGTTCAGCCTGCCCACATACATTATTATTTTTTGGTTCCTATACTGCCTGAATTTGGATTTGATATCTTTACGGACAAATAATCCTGTATCAACACCCATCGGAATTAATCTTACCTTATTCTGGTATTCGGGAAATCGCTTGATTAGCTCATCCCTGGTAGCTTCGCTGTTTACCGTGCAGAAATCGCAATTTTTCAGGACTTTTCTCTGAAGCGCTTTGAAAACAAAGTTTTTCAGCGGGAACAGGTCGCTTCCATGGACAGTAACAATAAGTTTTGTTTTCCTGTTTTTTAGCATTGCCCCTATAATCCCCTGAGGTATCAGCCAGTGCGCATGGATGAAATCCGGATTCTCCTGCTTAATCAGCCTCCTGGCCGAAAAATATTCTGATAAAAGAAAAAATGGGACATTGAGCTTGGCTGCAAAGCTTTTTTTGAAATTAGGTATGATTCCGGCTCCGTAAGCGAGCTTCTGGAATTTATACGGGTAAAAATACCTGAAACGGTGGACATCGACATGCCCGAGGTTTTCCTGCCTTAGGGCCCCGACAGCATGCGGAGCCATGACTATTATTTTTGTTCCTTTCTCAGCCAGCCTGCTGCTAAGCTCATAAACAAATCCCGGAGTCGTGTCATCCTTCCATCTCGGAAAAGTGGACGTTAAAACCAGCGCTGTTTTCATAATGATTAATTTGAGAAGATGGTTTATAAATTTAATGATTATAACAAACTTTTTAAACGATTATACATTGGTTTGGGATATGAGCGCCGTCAAGTCTATATACAGGAATTTATTGTTTTTGAGCAGCGGGGAAATAATCTCAAAAATACTGCAATTCGTTTTGATGGTCTATGCTGCAAGGATTTTAGACCAGGCTTCTTTCGGCAAATTCAGCTTTGCCATTTCATTGTCATTTATAGCAATAATAACGGCAGATTTGGGAATTAACCACCTGTTGATCAGGGAAATCTCAAGAGACAAGGGCAATGCGAACAAATATTTCATAAACGCATTTGTAGTAAAATTAATTTTTGCATTGGTAACGTGGGCTTTCATAATTCTGCTGTTAAACGGATTAAACTATCCAAAAGATACAAGATATGTAGTTTACTTAATCTGGATTTTCACAATCATATCTACTTTCACAGACTTATTTTACTCAGTTTTCAGGGCATTTGAGAGGATGTTCTATGATTCATTGATTAAAACCTTGAGGATGTTAATTCTAACTTCTTTAGGGTTATACGTCTTATTCCAAGGCTATGGAGTGATAGCTTTCAGCTTTATATTCATAGTTGTTGAAGCATTAATGGTAAGCATAGCCTTCATAATAGCGCAAAAAAAGTTCATAAAAGTAAAATTGGACTTAAGCTTCAAATTCATGAAAGATATAGTAAAAGCGGCTTTTCCCATTGGCATGGCATTTTTCTTCAGCTCAATCTACTTCTACATTGACAGCGTAATGCTTTCAAAAATGAAAGGCGATGTTGAAGTGGCAGTCTACAGCGTCGCATACAATCTTGCCCTGGCAATCCTGTTCATTCCGGCAGTCTATACGAATGCAATCTATCCTGTAATGTCAAGATACTACAAAACTTCGAAAGAAGATTTAATCTACCTGTACAAAAAATCATTCAAATACTTATACATATTAGGCTTACCAATATCAGCGGGATTATACATTTTAGCCAGCAGGATTATAGTTTTCTTTTACGGAAAAGAGTATATAGGCTCGGTAATTGCGCTCCAGATAATCTCATGGTTCTTGTTCATTAAATTCCTGAACTACCTGATGGCTTATGCTTTATCGTCAGTTGACCAGCAAAACAGCAGGATGATTGGGCAGGGGTTGACAGCTGTTTTCAACGTTGTGTTAAATTTAATATTGATTCCAAAAATGGGCTATGTAGGCGCTGCAGTATCAACTTTCTTCACAGAAATATTCTTGTTTATATTGTATTATTGGTACGTGTCAAAATCATTGCACAGGTTTAATTTCATTCTAATATTAATTAAGCCGTTAATTGCTACGGCAGTGATGGTAACTTTTATAGTTTATGTAAATCTCAGATTGTTCTTAGTAATACCTTCAGCGGGATTAGTTTATTTTGTGGTTATTTTGTTATTAAGAACTTTTGAAAAAGAGGACTATCAGATATTCAAAAAAATGTTCGTCAAGGCTGACATAAAAGAAATGCCAAAAGCTAATTCTCTTTAAACCATTCAATCGTCTTGCCTATTCCTTCTTTTAACCCTATTTTAGGCTGCCATTTTAATTCTTTTCTGGCCTTTGAGATGTCCGGGCACCTTACATGGGGGTCATCCACAGGCAGGTTCCTGAATACAATCTTGCTTTTGCTTTTTGCCAATTCTTTTATTGTTTCGGCAAATTCCAAAATTGTCTTTTCTTCGGGATTGCCGATATTAACAGGCTCGTTCAGGTCAGAAACCATTAGCCTGTAAATTCCATCAACTAAGTCGCTTACATAGCAAAAGCTCCTTGTCTGCTTTCCGCTTCCATAAAGGGTCATTGGCTCATTTGCAACCGCCTGGCCTATGAAATTCGGGACGACCCTTCCGTCATCTTTTCTCATTCTTGGGCCGTAGGTATTAAAAATACGGACAATTCTTGTGTCTAATTTATGGATTCGGTGATATGCCATCACGAGAGCTTCTGAAAATCTTTTTGCCTCGTCGTAGCATCCCCTTACGCCAACAGGATTTACATTCCCCCAGTAAGTCTCCGGCTGGGGATTAACTAAAGGGTCGCCATAAACCTCTGAGGTTGATGCCAGGAGAAATTTTGCTTTTTTTGCCAGAGCCAATCCCAAAGCATTATGCGTTCCAAGGCTTCCGGCTTTAAGCGTCTGGATTGGAATTTTCTGGTAGTCTATGGGGGATGCGGGAGATGCAAAATGCAGTACATAATCAACGTTTCCATTAACGGCAATGTGGCTGCTTACATCGTGGTGAATAAAGCTGAAATTCTTGTTCTGCCTTAAATGTTCGATATTTTTTAAATCACCTGTAATCAGGTTATCCATGGCTATTATTTTATATCCTTTGCCGATAAGAAAATCGCACAGGTGGCTCCCGATAAAACCTGCCCCCCCGGTGATAAGAACTGTTTTCATTTTAAAGTTTCGAGTTCATTTTTTAGTTGAATATATTTTTTGTTGATGGTCATTTTAATTATTATTACATTTCAACGCATCGCACTTATTTGGCATATTTTAAATTACAAATTTTATCCCTTATAATATTTATTTGCCTTTTCCAGCTGCTCAAAACTGCCTATATCAAACCATTTTTTTTCTGTGACGTATGAATAGACAATGTCTCTCTTGTGGAGCCATTCAATAAAGCTTCCGGTCTTGTCAGGATTATTTCCCTGCGAGATATATTTCTTAATCAAATCAATTGTTTTCCTTGGAAACATGTAAATGCCAGTCGAAGCAAGGGTAGATTTTGGGCTTGATGGCTTCTCCTCAAAATTAATCACAATATTATTAGCATTAACTTCCACGACGCCGTAATGTTTTGCCAGCTCGATGTCCTTGACATCATGCAAAACTATGACATTCGACTGCTTTTTCCTGAAAAAAGCAGCCACTTCATCCAAAGAAAGTTCAAAAAGATTGTCGCCTGCAACAACGATAAAATCACTTTCAATATTCTTCGCAACAACAGTGTGATGCACATCCCCCAAAGCCCCCAGCCGGTCATCATTGCCCGTGCTGCCATCATTCACAATTTTTATAGGGTTGCCGGCATCAAAATTCTTCAGCCAGTCTCTAAAATTCTTTTCAAATTTGCTGTTAGTTACAATATATATCTTATTTATAGTTCTTATTTTTTCAAGTTTTCTTATGATATGCTCGATTATTGGCTTTCCTGCCACATTCAGCAAGGGCTTGGGTGTGTTCAGAGTCAAGGGATGCAATCGGGTTGCATATCCGGCGGCAAGAACTATCGCGTCCATCATACATCTCCTCTTCCCATGCTTATGTAATTAAATCCCTCTTTTTTCATGTCATCGGGATTGTAGATATTCCTTCCGTCAATTATCAAGTGGTGCTTCATCAGCGATTTCAGCTTTTTCAAATCCATCTCCTTGAATTCACCCCATTCCGTCAGTATCAGAAGCGTGTCTGCATTTTCAGCAGCGTCGTAGGAGTTCTCGCAATATTCAATATCGCTCAAGATTTCTTTTGACTTTTCCATCGATTCCGGGTCATAAGCTTTTATTTTCGCCCCTTCTTTTTGCAGTTCCCGGATTATATCCACTGAAGGCGCAAATCTCATGTCATCAGTGTTCGGCTTGAAAGCAAGGCCCAAAACCCCTATTGTTTTGCCTTTCAAAACCCACAGCGCCTTTTCAATTTTCTTGACAAAATGCCTCGCCTGGTGATGGTTTATTTCCTGCGTTGCCTTTAATAATTTGAAGTCATAGCCGAGCTTTTCGGAAATCCTTATGAATGCCTCAGCATCTTTCGGAAAGCAAAATCCCCCGTAGCCTATGCCTGCGTCCAGGAACTGTCTTCCGATTCTTTTATCCAGCCCCATGCCTTCTGCAACTTTCTCAACATCAGCTCCTGCCAGTTCGCAGATGTTTGCTATCGCATTTATGAAGGAAATTTTTGTCGCCAGAAAAGAGTTTGAGGCGTGCTTTATTATTTCCGCGCTTTTTATGTCCGTGAACAAAATTTTGGATTTCAGCGGAGAGTACAATTTTTCCATTACTTTTTTCGCCCTTTCATTTCCGCATCCGACAACGATCCTGTCCGGATGCATGAAATCGTTCACAGCGCTCCCTTCCCTCAAAAATTCTGGATTGCTTACTACATCAAAATCAACTTTGTGGATATTATAGGCCTTTATGCTTTTCTCGACTTTTTCCCCAGTTTTCACGGGCACAGTGCTTTTCTCAACTATGACCTTGTAGGAATCCATTACTTCGGCAATAATTCTTGCAACATTTTCAACAGCGCTCAAGTCCGCTTCCCCGTTTTCCCTTGGCGGAGTTCCGACACAGATAAAAATTATTTCTGACTCCCTTATTGATTTTTTCAGGTCAGTTGTGAAATTAAGCCTTCCCTCTTTCCTGTTTTTCTTTACCAGCTCTTCCAGCCCCGGCTCGTATATCGGAATAATCCCTTCATTCAGCTTCCTTATCTTGGACTCGTCAATATCAACGCAGATTACCTCGTTTCCAAGCTCTGAAAAGCACGCGCCGGTTACGAGACCGACGTATCCACTGCCAACAACCGTTATCTTCATAGTTCCTTCAGAAGCGCAAGTTATTTAAATATCTTACCATTATC
>DATDYS010000060.1:0-13307 GCA_035288925.1 Candidatus Nanoarchaeia archaeon | reverse complement strand
TAATCAGCAAGCATAAGTCCTTTCCTTAACTCCCTTCTTGTAGTTTTCCCAAGCTTTCTTGTACAATTTCTTTCCCCAGGGTGTTGGATATTCTCCCGTGAGGCACGCCATGCAAAGCTCTTTTGCCGGCTTGCCTATACTCTTTACCAGTCCCTGAATTGTCTGGTACTCAACCGAGTCCGCACCCAGGTCCTTCGCCATCCTACCGACAACTTCTTTGGAAACTTCTCCGGTTCTTGGCCCTTTCTCGTACCGCGGAATAATCAGCTCAGAAACGGTTGACATATCAATTCCATAAAAGCAGGGGCCTCTGATAGGGGGGCATGAAACACGGACGTGAACTTCTTTTGCCCCTCCGACTTTCTTAACGTAATTAACAAGCTGTTTTGTGGTAGAGCCGCGGACAATGCTGTCATCAACCAAAATAACTTTTTTGCCGTTTAATATTTCTTTAAGCGCAGTATATTTGCTTTGAACTCGGTCCTCACGGCCGGCGCCCTCAATGAAAGTTCTGCCGACAAACCTGTTCCTTATCAGCCCTTCCGCCGCAGGAACTTTTAATTCATATGCCATCGCATCGCCTGCCGCTTTTGCGGTGTCCGGCACCGGAACAACAACATAATCCCTGTCATTCACTTTTTTATTTTCCTGTCTCGCAAGCTCTTTTCCGAGGTTTGTTCTTGTTATATAAACAGACTGCCCGTCAAGAACGGAGCTCACATTTGCGAAATAAACCCATTCAAACATGCAGTGCGCCTTTCTTGGGCTTTCAGCATATTTTATCAGCTTGACATCGCCATTTTTTATGTAAATTAAATGCCCTGGGGGAAGGTGCTTATACTCAGTTACACCGCAGTTGATTAAAGCATTTGACTCAGAAGCAGCAAGGAACATGTCGTCTTTCCAGCCATAAACAAGCGGCCGGAATCCGTGGGGGTCCCGAAGAATAATCATTTCGCCAAAGGCGTTGATGAAAGCGATGTTAAAGCACCCGTCAATCTTCTGCGCCAGCCTTGTGAAGACTTTGACCAGGTTCGGCCGGCTTGAGCCCTTGAGCTCCCGGGAAATATAATGCATCAAAATTTCTGTATCAGTTTCATGGATAATGTGGTAATCGGATTTCTCCAGCAGGTTTTTTTTAAGCTCTGCATAATTTGCAAGGTTGCCGTTAAAGCAGAAGGAAAACCATTTCCATTTTCTCCCGTGGTGCCTTTCAAACGGCTGTGCCAGGCCCCTGTCCTCGCTTCCGGAAGTTGCATACCTTACATGCCCAATTCCCTTATTGCCAGAATATCTTTTGAAAATTTCCAACGATTGCGCCCTGTCGCTTGTCTTGAAAACTTCATTCACGGGCCCCAGGTCTTTATAAGTGTCAAGAACCTGCATTCTTTGATGGTTAAAAGTCGTGATGCCAGCACTTAACTGCCCTCGATTCTGCTGGTTTAGAAGAAGCTTGTAAAGATAGAACAGAGCTCGGTTGGAAGAGTCGCCGTTTGGCTTGATGTAGACGGCAGCTATGCCGCATTGGTGCTTTGCTTCGTCTGCCATAATTCCCCCATATAACTTGAGGGCATCAAGTTTTATATAAATGTTTCGCATTTTATATTTTTAATAATTTTCCATATTGTAATTAATACAATTCACAACAACAAATTATATAAACAATGCAGCCAAACCGTATAGTGTGATTTCATGAAAATCTTGCTTATTGGAAACGGCGCCCGCGAGCATGCAATAGCTGAAGCGTTTAAAAGAAACAAAGATGCCAAGCTATTTTCTTACCTCAAATCAAAAAATCCTGGAATTGTTTCTTTGTCTGATGAATTTGAAATCGGCGGATACAATGATTTGGAAAAAATAAAATCTTATGCCCAGAAAATAAAGCCGGATTTTGCCTTCATCGGGCCGGAAGACCCATTGAACAACGGAGCCGTTGATTTGCTAAACTCTATTGGAATTAATTCAGTAGGCCCGACAAAAAAACTGGCGCAGCTGGAAACCAGCAAATCTTTTACAAGAAATATTTTAAAAAAATACAAAATAAGGGGAAATGCAAAATTCGAGTCTTTCGATAAAAATAACATAGAAAATGCGAAAAAATTTCTCGATTCAATTGATAAATGCGTTGTGAAGCCGGACGGGTTGACCGGTGGCAAGGGAGTAAAAGTCCAGGGCGATCATTTCCAGACAAAAAAAGAGGCTTTAGATTATTGCAATGAAGTTCTACAAATTCATCCAAGAGTGATTATAGAAGAAAAGTTCGAAGGTGAAGAATTCTCTTTACAATGTTTAACCGACGGAAAAACTGTTGTTGCAACCCCGCCCGTGCAGGACCATAAAAGAGCATTCGTAAATGATTTCGGACCAAACACTGGCGGAATGGGCTCTTACTCATGCGAAAATCACCTGCTTCCGTTCCTGGCAAAAAAAGATGTTGAAGAAGGGCTGGAAATAACGCAAAAAGTTGCCGAGGCATTGTATAAAGAGACCGGAGAATATTATAAGGGAGTAATGTACGCCGGATTTATTGTTACAAAAGAAGGAATTAAGCTGCTTGAATACAATGCAAGGTTTGGCGACCCGGAAACAATGAATATTCTCCCGATTATGGAAACTGATTTTGTTGAAGTCTGCAAAGCGATAATAAATCAAAATTTAAATAAAATAAAAATAAAATTCCAAAATAAGGCAACCGTATGCAAATATATAGTTCCGAAAGGCTATCCTGACAGCCCCGTGAAAAATGCAAAGATTGAGATAAACTCAAATCAAATTCCAAAAGATGCAAGGTTGTATTATGCATCAGTCGACCAAAGGGAGGATGGGTTATATTTAAGCTCTTCGAGGGCAATCGGGTGCCTTGGGATTGCTGATAATTTAGAGAAAGCCGAGAGAATAGCAGAAGAAGCGGCAAAATCTGTCAAAGGAAAAGTGTTTCACCGCGAAGATATCGGAACAAAAAGATTAATCGAGAAAAGGATAAGGCATATATATGAAGTTAGGGGATAAAATCAAAAACTTTAAATATAATCTATTTAATAAATCCCATCATGGTTAAAAAAAGAGGCAAGTCCAAAGCTAATCCTATTTCTAAGAAACAGCCCAGGAAATCCTCAACTAAGAAGCCAAAAGCTCCGGCTGAAGCTAAAAAACAGGCTGATTCACCGGCTCCGCTAAAGGATACACTTCACGAGCTTGAAATTCTGGCTGAAGAAAAGAAAATGGATAATAAGCTTGAGACTATTCAGAAAGATGAAAAAGAGATAGAAAAAGAAGAAGTTAAAGTGATGGCAGAGGAAAAGAAAGTTGAAGAAGAAGCGGAAAAAGTGGAAAACCTTGAAAAAAAGATATCGAAAGAAGTTAGGTCAAGCCCCATGGCAAAATTTAATGTTAAAGATTTAAACAAAGGAATTATAGGCGCGTTTATTGGGGTTGTTGCGCACTTCGGATTCATTTACGGGAAAGCGATTGCACAGTACATAACAACAACGAGAGCCACTGTTCTGTTCCTGTTCTCCTATCTGCTGATTATAATTCTAATGTACGAGACCGGATATAGGGATATAAAGGAAAAGAGGTTGCTGGGAATCCTTCCAAAAAGGGCGACGTTTGTTTATCTTACTTCAATAGTGGTTGTTATCGTGGTATTCTACCTGTTCAACATGCTTGACTTGACCAACCTAAACGGATTGTACAAGGAGATAGCAGTTACTTCGGTTCTTGCCTCTGTAGGCGCAGGAACAGCTGATTTGATAGGCAGGCACTAGAAAAGCTTTTATTCTTTGTTTTAAATTTGGTTCTATAATGAAAAAACAGATGTTGTACAGGGAGCTGGCAAAATATTATAATTTGATTTATTCTTTCAAAGATTATAAAAAAGAAGCAGGCATAATTAGAAAGCTCATCTTAAAATACAAAAAATCAGGAGGGAACTACCTCCTTGAAGCCGGATGCGGCACCGGTAAGCATTTAAAATATTTTGAGAATACATTTAGCTGCACCGGAATTGATGTTAATAAAGGGATGCTGAGAATTGCAAGGAAGAGTGCCAAAAGAACTTTTTTAAAGAAAGATGATATGGTTAATTTCAGCCTAAACAAGAAATTTGACGTTATTTTGTCATTGTTTAGCTCCATTGGTTATGTAAAGACATACAAAAACCTGGAAAAGGCAATCCATAACTTTTCCAATCACTTAAAATCAGGCGGGGTTTTAATAATAGAGCCTTGGCTGACAAAGAAAAACTTTAGAGCCGGAACGCCCCATATGGCTACATTTGATTCAAAGAATATAAAAATTGCAAGGCTGAATATCTCAAGAATTAAAAATGATATTTCCATTATTGATATGCACTACTTGATAGCTGAAAAAAACAAGAAAGTCAGACACTTCACTGACAGGCATGAATTAGGACTATTTGATATTGACAGAACTTTAAAAATAATGAAAAAAGAAGGTCTTGAAGCAAGATTTTCGAAAAATGGATTAATGAAAGATAGGGGGTTGTTCATTGGGGTCAAGAAATGAAAAATCAGCTAAGGGATAATATTCTGGAAAAAAGAAATTCTTTGCCGAAAGAAGAAGTAACCAGCAAAAGCAGAAGTATTGAAGAAAAATTATTTGGTCTTGATTCATACAAAAAATCAAGAACAGTGATGCTGTTTGTTTCTTTTGGCAATGAAGTAAATACACACGATATGATTAAAAAATCCTTTGGAAAGAAAAATGTAGTCATACCAAAAGTAATTCAACAGGAAATTGAACCATCGATTGTAATTGATTTTGACAGCCTGATTCCGGCCGGAAAGTTTGGAATTCTGGAGCCGATTGATATAATGAAAATTGCCTACAAAAACATTGACTTGATATTGGTGCCGGGCATCGCTTTTGATTCAGAAGGGCACAGGATTGGGTACGGGTTCGGGTATTATGACAAATTCCTGAAAAAAGTTCCCAAAGCCGTTAAAATAGGGCTAGCTTTTGATTTCCAGATTGTTGACGTGATTCCGGCAGAAGAGCACGATGTTCCGGTTGATTTCATAATCACTGAAAAGAGAATCATTGAGTGCAAAAATAAATAAATAAAAATGGTTTTAATCTGAAAACATTTTCTTCAGCAGCGGAACCATCAAAATCACCGCTATGACAAGGTGCCAATACCACGCAAATCCCAAAACAAAGTCCCTAAATCCCGCCCACGCGGTAATCAAAAAAAGCGTGGTGAAAAACACAGCCCCTTTTATAAGGGACAAGTCATACCATTTCATCTTCTTGATAAATCCTTCCCTCATTTCTATAAATCCCATGGTCTCACCTCGAAACACATATTAAGAACTCTATTCGTATTTCCGTTTATATATCTTACTGTTCTAAAAATAAAAAATATGCGCAAGCCGGGAAATGCGTCCGAAAAATCATAGATTTTCCGAAATTCGAACCCGGGTCTCAGCCTTGGCAAGGCCGAATCTTGACCACTGGACCACTCGCGCAATGGGCCCGACCAGATTTGAACTGGTGACCTTCACCTTTCAAATCACTCTAAGATTGTAAGGGTGACGTCATTTGCAGCCAAGCAAACTCAGCAAAACGAAGTTTTGCGTGGTGACGACTAGACTACGGGCCCGATAAGAACTTTGAATTTAAGTAACGTATAAAAATGTTTTGAAATGTTACACTAGATTGTTCCACAGCTCAGGGTGGGTGGAGGGCAACTAATCATTCATCTAGTGCAAGGTGAACATTCCCTCCCTAAGAATTTATTGATTTAATACTAAATTTGAATTTATTGATTTAATACTAAATTTAGTTACCTAATCTCATAAAATTTTCAAACCGTCACCAGCACCTTAGAATTTCCGCAGTAAAAGTAACTTCTAACATTGTCTAAATTCAGGTGCTTTCTTATGCGCTTCAGCTGCTTTCTCGCCTTCACAATCCTGTAAGAGCACTTGACTTCATACAAATCCAGGCGGTTGCCCTTCTTTGCAACAATATCAATCTCCCCAAGAGAGCGCTTTGAATGCCTAAGGAGGACATTCGTAGATATATAATCATAATCGTGCTTGATTTTGTCGCTCAGCTCCAGCACGTACCTATCGTGTTTCGACAGCTTTGGCTTTTTCATCAAACCTGTGTTTTCCTGGATAAGCTGATTTATATAGATTTCGGTTTGCAACAAATAACTTTATATATACTAAATCCAAAAAAATCCCCATGGACCCGCACGACAGGATATTTGGCCTTCTCATGTCAAAGACTGATGAGATTACATGGCAGACAATCATCTTTGACCTTGTCAAAAGCGAGCAGATGGACCCATGGGATATTGACATCAGCTTATTAACGCAGAAATACATCGAGATTTTGAGAAGCCTTAAAGAGCATGACTTCAGGATTTCAGGAAAGGTCCTGCTGGCAGCGGCTATTCTCCTCAAATTAAAATCACACAGGCTTGTCGGAGAGGAATTAAGCGAGCTTGACAGGCTGCTGATGGGCGTGGAAGAGGAAATGGAAGAGCTTGGATTTGAAGAGCCCAACCATATAGCAAAGCTTGACGAAATCCCAACATTAATTCCAAGAACCCCTCAGCCAAGGCAGAGAAAAGTTTCAATCTATGACTTAGTCGAAGCCCTTGAAAGGGCGCTGGAAGTCAAAAAAAGAAGGCTTCTTCATTCAATTCCCCCGTTAAATATGGAAGCTCCCAAGAAGAAAAAAGACATAACCGAGATAATACGAGAAGTTTACATCAAAATAAGGACGTTTTTCGTCAGCACGATAAAGGAAAAGCTGACTTTTGCAAAGCTGCTGCCATCGGAATCACGGGACGATAAAGTGCATACTTTTATTCCATTGCTGCATCTGGCGCAGCAAAATAAAATTGAGCTGATCCAGGAAACTCCTTTTGGAGAGATACAAATTTTGCTAAAAAAGAAGGAAGAAAATCCAGAAAATAAAGCGGAAGCGGCTGCCAAGCAATAATTTATTTATAACCCGGCAGTTTTATATCCTCAGAAATCCTGTCAAGCCATTCTGTAATCTGATAGCTCTTTTCTATGCCAGTTTCTGGCTCTTTTCCATTTTTTATGCAGCCAATAAAATGGTTTAGCTGGTTTTTTAGGGCATCTTTAGCATCAATACTTTTTATTATAGGAGTTACCTGCATTTTTTCAAAATCACTGGAATAAATTGACCTGTTTTGCGCGTTTTTTGGTACAACTTTATAAAATTTTAATTTGCCGTCATTTGACAGGTCATCAAAAACAGCTGTAGATTTGTCTCCGAATAAAATAAACCTTCTTGATTTTTCAGGATAAATCCATGAAACATTTATTAAAGCCTTCAATCCATTTTCAAATTCAATAGAGCATGCTGTAAAATCATCAAGTTTATTTCCAAGAATATCAATGCCATTTCCGCTGATATTTTTTATGCCGCCGGGGTTGAATAAATATTGTATAATAGAGAATACATGCGTTCCGGCATCCCACAGGCAGCCTAGGTCATTTCTCATCGGGCCGGGATAAAAATGCTCGCCATAAACAAAGCTAACCTTTCCAATTTCCTGAATATTTGACTTCAAATAAGTGATATAATCATTGTAAATGTACTGGTGCGCCACCATAAAAACTTTATTTTGGCTTTTGACAATTTTTCTCAGCTCATCAGCCTCTTCCAGATTTGAAACCATTGGCTTTTCCAGAAGCACATGCTTTCCGGCTTGGATTGCGGCTTTTGCCAGTTCAAAATGCGTTGAAGGGGGAGTAACTATCAAAACACAATCCACATTTTTATCATTAATAAGTTTGGAAGTATCTGTTGTCAGGACGGAATTCTTTGAAATAGAACCATTAATTTTGCCCAAACTTTTTTTTGTCCGGCTTGCAATTCCAATTAATTTTACGTTCTTAAATTCCTGAAGAATTTTTATATGGTTTTTAGCAAACCTTCCCGCACCGATAACAGCAAAATTAAATTTTTTATTTTCCATCTAGAACTCATCTAATTCAGGGATTTAATAAGTTTATGCCTCGAAAGAGTTCTCCTTGAACCATTTGTAGAACCTTTTCAGCCCCGTCTTTAGGCTAACCGAGGCTCCATAGCCCAGCTCTTTTATCTTCTTCAAATCAGGGCATCTCCTTCTCGGCTCATCCTGCGGGTAGTTATCGGGATATTTTATGAGATTAACCTTAACTTTGCCTGAAAAAACATCGCTTGCAATCATGTCTGCCAGCGCCTTCATGTTTATCTCATCATTTTCATTCCCAACATTGTAAACTTCCCCATTTTTTTCCGACAATAAAACCTTAAAAAATCCGATTATTGCGTCGGTAACATAACAAAAAGTTCTCGTCTGGTTGCCCTTGTCGTGCACAGTCAGCGGAAGCCCCCTGCAGCCAAGGCTTATAAAAGTTGGAACAACCCTGTAATCAACTCCCTTCATACCGGGCCCAAATACATTAAACGGCCTTACAATTTTGACAGGGGCATTGTGAGTTTTGTAATATGCCATGCATAATGTCTCCCCAACTCTTTTTGATTCATCATAGCAAGAACGGTCTCCAATGGAAGAAACGTTCCCTTTGTAGGTTTCAGGCGTTGGCACAAAGTTCGGGTCCGGATCGCCGTAAATCTCGCTTGAGCTGAAATAAAGGAAGCTTTTTGAGCCCTTTCTTCCAGCCAAATCAAGGGCATTCTTCACCCCGTAAATTGTCCCCTCAATTGTTTCTATCGGAAATTTTTTGTAATAAACCGGGGAAGCGACTCCTGCCGCATTGATTATATAATCGACTGGGCCTTCAACATCAAAAGGCTCGCAAACATCATGCGTAACATACCGGATATGCTCGCTGTCGATTTTCTTGAGAAGATTGTTTCCCTTGCCGACAATGTGGTTGTCCATGGAGATAACCCTGCACGGCACTTTAAAGTATTTGCCATTCAATTTTTCCATCACGGCAACTATATAGCTCCCGATAAACCCGGATCCTCCTGTTACAAGAAGCGTTTTTCCCTCTAAAATCCTTGCTTCAGGGAGTATAGCCTCGCATATTAAATTCAAATCCTGCTCTACAGTGCCGCTTACAACCTGCGGAATTGGAACGGGCAGTATAAACTTATCAAAATCAGGAACCTTGCTAATGATTGAATCGGCAAAATTCCATGCAAGTATTAAAATATAATCCGGCTTTTTTTCCGATAATTTTTCCGAGCTTACAACTGGAATATGCATTCCCGGAGTATAAAGCCCCTGCTTCCATTTGCTGTCATCAACGACGTAATCCAGCATCTCTGTTCCGATTCCAAAATAATTCAAAAGGGTATTTCCTTTTGCCGGTGCGCCATACCCAACTATTGTTTTTCCATTTGACTTAAGGCCATTGAGCAGTTTTCTAAGGGATTCCTTGTTTCTCTCAATCTTTTCTGAAAATTTTTTGTAAGTTGAAATGTCAGATAGGCCCTTTCTTTCTTCTTCATTCAGGAAAATTTTTACACTGTCGGTTCTTTTGTGTGGCCCGTTTTTCTTTTGTATAAAAGCCCTTAAAGAGCCGCCGTGCGTGTCGGTTTTGTCGGCATCAAAAACTTCCATTCCCATCCTTTCCATCAGCCTGGACATTGTTTTAAGCGTAAAGTAAGACAGATGCTCATGGTAAATAGTATCAAAAAGGTTTTTTTCAAGAAGCTCTTTCAGGTAATAGACTTCAATTATAAAAACGCCGTCGTCCGCAATCAGCTCATTCACTCCCAAAATAAAATCATCGAGGTCGTCAACATGGGAGAAAACGCTTGTTGTTGTAATTATTTTCGCCTTGCCTCTTTTTTTGGCAATATCCCTTGCAGCTTCAGTTCCGAAAAATATCGGCAGAGTCTCTATCCCGCTTTGAGTTGCAAGCGCGGCAATCTTTTCTGCAGGGTCTATTCCAAGCACTTTCATCCCCATTTCCCTGAACGGCCTTAAAAGAATTCCGTCATTGCTCCCAACATCAACAACAAAATCCCCTTTCTTGAGGTTGAATTGGTGAGTTAATTTTTCAGCAAGCTGCCTGAAATGCTCCACGAAAACCGGAGAAGTCGACGAAACATAAACATAATCCCTGAAAAGAAGCTCGGGATTTACAATATCCAGCAGCTGCACAAAACCGCAGCCATCGCAGAAATAAGCCTCAAGCGGAAATTTATTTTCGGATTTGCTCAAATCCTCCTTTTTAAGAAAGGCGTTTGCAGGCGGCATTGGGCCAAGTGAAATAACTTTGTGAAGGCTTTTCCCTTTGCATACCCTGCATGATGTGTTCTTCCTTATAAGTTCCTGCATAAAAATCAGTTCAGACTATTTTTATTCTAACGGTGTCCTCTTCGTAATGCTCATGATGCCTTGATTCAGTTGCCAAAGTAAGAAACGCCGACTCCTCCAAAAATTTCATTGCATGGGGCATCATGGGCGGGGTAAAAACCAAGTCTCCCTTTTTTACAACGACGGTCTCGGACTGTTTTGTTTTCAAATCCTGCTCAGTGTATTCCATGCTTCCATAAAGCATGTAAACATAATGGGTATCATTTTTGTGATAGTGATTTGCCCTAATTGCGCCTTTTTTACATGTAATCAAAAGAATGCTCTTTATGCTTGTTTTGCCATCATCCAGGAGCTTTATTATGTCTCCCCTTTCATCAGTAAAGTCAGGGGCGATGCTCCTAATTATTTTTATTGCCATAATACCACCAAGAATGGTAAAATGTGTTAATTTATAAGTGTTGTTGTTGAACAGTATCCCCTATCAAACATAACAAACTATTTATATTGGCTTAATTGAAAGCTAATAAATCCAGCAGCTGGTCTCAATGAAAAACAAGCTATCAGTCGTAATTCCGGTATACAATGAAAAGGCTACTATAAAAAAAATAGTCAGAAAAGTTGAAAGCGTTGGGCTTCCGGACTGCAGCAAAGAAATAATTATTGTTGATGATTTCTCAACGGACGGCTCAAGGGAGGAAATACGCAGGCTTAAAGGAAATTATTTAAAAATATTCCAGCCGAAGAATATGGGCAAGGGAGCTGCTTTAAAAGCGGGAATAAAGGCTGCTACAGGGGATTTCATCATATTCCAGGATGCCGATCTTGAATATGACCCGAATGACTACAAAAAGCTGCTCAAGCCAATACTTGGAGGAAATGCCAATGTAACATTCGGCTCAAGATTCTCTAAAAAGTCAAAGCTGATTCCAAGGAAAAAAACAATGCACCCGCTGCACTGGATAGGCAACAGGGGGCTTACTTTCATCTTTAATCTTCTTTACGGGACAAGCCTTACCGATGCCGAGCCGTGCTACAAGCTCTTTCGCAGCAGCATATTAAAAGATATTGAAGTGAAAGCTAACAGGTTCGAGTACGACATAGAGCTTATGTGCAGGCTGGTAAAAAAAGGGCACAGGATAATCCAGATGCCCATAAGCTTCCACCCAAGAAGCTTTGAGGAAGGCAAGAAAATTAACTGGAAAGATGGGCTGATTGCAGCGTGGGTCATGGTTAAATACAGGCTTACTGACTAATATTCAACTGAAACCCAAATCTTTTTAAAGGTAGTATTATTCTATAAGCACAATCAAAGGTGGTTTTTTTGGAAAAGTTTCATCTAAAATTGATATCCGGAACGGCGAACAGGAAACTCGCTGAGGAGGTATCAAAAATTCTTAAAGTTCCCCTGACGCCGGTGGACATAAGGCGCTTCAGCGACGGGGAAATTTACTGCAGGATCCTGGAAAGCGTGAGGGGAGGGGATGTTTATATCATCCAGCCGACCTCTGCAGACGCAAACCACAACCTCATGGAGCTGCTGATAATGGCAGACGCATTAAGCCGCTCTTCTCCGGAAAAAATAACTGCAGTCATCCCGTATTTCGGTTATTGCCGCCAGGACAAAAAAACAAAAGCCCGCGAGCCGATAACCGCAAAGCTTGTCGCAAACATGATAGAAGTTGCAGGGGTTGACAGGGTAATCATGTTTGATTTGCACGTTGCCCAAGTCCAGGGATTTTTTGACATTCCAAGCGACAACCTTGATTTGATACCCCATGTTCTGGATTATATAATTGATAAAAAACTGAAAGATATAGTGATAGTAAGCCCGGACGCGGGAGGAGCCGCACGGGCAAGGTCCTACGCGAGAGTCCTGAACGCGCCCATAGCCATAATCGACAAAAGAAGGCCGGAGGCGAACGTTGCGGAAGTGCAGAATGTCATCGGCGATGTAAAGGGAAAGACAGCAGTGCTTGTGGATGACCTGATTGACACAGCCGGCTCGATAACAGAGGCCGCAAATATACTGATAAAATTTGGAGCCAGGGAAGTTTATGCTTTTGCAACTCACGGCGTTTTGTCGGGACCTGCAATCGAAAGGATAAAAAAATCACAGCTGAAGGAACTGGTCATTACAAACACTATTGAAATTACGCAGGAGAAAATGATAGGCAAAATCAAAGTTCTTTCTGTTGGGCCGATACTGGCAGAAACAATAAAAAGAACCCATGAAGGGCTGCCGATGGGGGTCGTTTACGAGGAAATGTATAAAAAGCTACAGAAGAAGATGAAGCAATAATGGAAGACAAGGAAAACAAGGGTTCCGCCCCCTGAAGAAATAGGTGTAGGCAATTAAAATAAACCAAAACAAAAAATTAATTAAAATAAAAAATTTAAAAATCAAATAAAATGGAAGACAAGGAAAAACAGGCGCAGGAAATGTATATGGAACAACCTTTTACCAAAGCACTGCGGAAATGTATGCAATGAGGGATTAAAATCCCTCGGAACGATGGATAAACCTAAAATGGAACAAAACGAAAAACAGGCGCAGGAAATGTATATGGAATACCAGATGCTGGATCAGCACATCAAGAAGATGCAGGCTCAGCTGGAGGCAATTACAAATCAGCTGATGGAAGCTGCATCAACAAACAGCGCCATCGAT
Organism: Candidatus Nanoarchaeia archaeon; assembly: GCA_035288925.1. GTDB lineage: Archaea > Nanobdellota > Nanobdellia > Woesearchaeales > GW2011-AR4. The sequence continues at coordinate 351 of DATDYS010000060.1, read as the reverse complement.
GAGCTTGAAAAGATAAAAAACGGCATGGAAATTTTTGTACCCATAAGCTCAGGAATATTCGTAAAGGCAGCGATAAAAGACACTTCTGACCTCCTGGTAAATGTCGGAGCCGGCGCTGTCGTGCAGAAAGGCCGCGCATCGGCGAAGAAGCTTGTCCAGGCACAGATTGAGGAAATGAAAAAAATCCATGAAAGAATGGTAAGCGAGCTCGGGAAAATGGCCGCCAGGGCGGGAGAAATAGAGCAGGCGCTCCAAAAAATAATGCCACAGTGATTAAAATTCTTTTCAAATTTCATATTTTAAGCCATGATTTTAATTTTTTATGGTATTAATAATAAAAATTAAAAAAAA
>DATDYS010000059.1:0-4566 GCA_035288925.1 Candidatus Nanoarchaeia archaeon | reverse complement strand
AAGTCCATAAAAATACTGAATGAAATAATTGTGTTGAGCAAAGAAGAGGCCAGGAAAAAGCTTCTCGAGTACGGGTCGAACTTGCAGCAGGCAGATACTGTATTATCTTACACTCACTGCAATCCTCCTGAAGGCTATTTTATTGCATCAGAAGACATGATTGGAAAAAGCGGGGTATGGGGGCACTTCGGAAGCTGGAATTTTGAAAGGGCGGACATCTGGCAGAATGCGAGAAAAATGCCAGAGGAAGCAGCTGCGCAATACATGGTGAATAAATTTAATTATACAAAGGAGCAGGCGCAGAATATTTACTCCGAAGTCCAGTCAATTTCAAGCGACAGCGATGCGAATTCATGGGTAGCTCCGTGGCCGGGCTATGGCGGAACGGCAAGCTGCTCCAGGAAAAGCGCTGAAATTTACCTGTGCAGCAATGGGCTTCAGGTTAATATGAGCAACTATGACGTATTCGGCGTAGGGCAGCAGGGAATTGTAAGGCCAAAAGCTGCCGCATTTACAACTCCCACTGGTATTTTGAAGAAAGAATTTAACGGAAGCAACCTTGATTTTGGAATTACCCTAGTTCCGCAGAGTGGGAATGAACTTACTGCGATTTTATCGAGCAAGGAGCTAACAGGGAGCATGTTCACAAGGATGTTCTACATGCAGGGCCACGGCTTAAAATATTTTAAACTATTTGACCACCAGCGCGGATTGACTGGAACTGATATATACACTTATAAGATGGACTGGGGGGGAAATAATGCTACAATATCAGATGAAATTGTCAGGAATCTTGAGAAAGAAACTGCAATTGCGCCAATAGCCTCGGAGGATAATCTCACCGGCACAGCCGGCACAATAAATACAACCGCCCTGAATAATTCTTAAATAAACATAATGAAAACAAAAAATTTGTGGGCGGTTATCCCTGCCCATAATGAAGAGAAGAACATAAGGAAAACAGTTGAGAAAACGCTGGATTATGTAGACAAGGTTGCAGTTGTTGATGACGGAAGCAAAGATAATACCGCGAAATTGGCGGAAAGGGCCGGTGCTGTTGTTCTTCGCCACATGGTTAATCTCGGAAAAGGGGCTGCGCTGAAGACAGGATGCGATTATGCATTTTCAAGGGGTGCGACGCATGTTGTTGCGCTTGATGCAGATGCGCAGCATAATCCGGACGACATTCCGAGATTTTCCGAAAAATTGGGGAATTATGACCTTATATTCAGCTATAGAAAATCCAGCAGGCAGATGCCTGCTGTCCTTAGATTTGGAAATTGGATCATATCGGAGATTGCAAGCCTTCTTTACAATGTTGATCTGAAAGACACCCAGTCGGGCTTTCGGGCATTTTCCAGAGAAACATACAAAAAGATAAGATGGAGCGCTTCAGACTATTCAATGGAGTCTGAGATGATTTCAAGAGCCGGAAAGCAAAAGTTAAAATATACGCAGATTCCAATCGAAACAATATACTCTGACAAATACAAAGGCACCACAGTAATTGACGGCGTGAAAATTGTCCTGAATATGTTGTGGTGGAAATTATTCAACGGAAACAAATAAGGTGAAACAATGGTTTTGGGAATCCAGATTGCGGGCTTTTTATTTGGCTTGTTTATGATATATTACTCGTTCTTGAATTATAAAAGGAAGCAGTTCACAATCAAGGAATTTGCTTTTTGGGCCGTGGTATGGGTTTTTTTGATTCTGGCTGCGCTATTTCCTTCTGCCCTGGACCCAATCGTGAAATATTTTGGATTTTTCAGGGCTCTTGATGTTTTGGTGGTCAGCGGGTTTTTATTTTTGATACTTGCGCTCTTTTACACATACACTTTGACGAGAAAAACGCAGAAGCAGGTTGAAATTGTAGTAAGGCAGCTTGCAATAAAGAAAGCCAGGAAGAAATAGGATTTTTTAATTTATTTGTATTTTTTGTTCTTGGAAAAAATAATATGAAAAATAAGCAGATTAGTAACTAATAGTAATTATGATTAATTGAGTTTAATACCTACCTATTAAAAATTAGAAGTCTCAAGGAAATAAAAATAATAATTGTAAAATTCAATAACCAATTAATAAATGCATTAAATTTCAACAAAAACTATTCTTACTGGATGATTTATGATATTAATAAGAATCAATATCTGTAACTACCCTATAATGGTATAAAACGAAAGGTTTATATACTACCCCCTATACTCAATGTTGTATTTGTACTTACTACACAATAGCAAAATATACTAAAGAGTGAGGGAAAATGAAAAAAGAAATTTCAGTTTTCATGGGATTATTGCTTATTTTCAGTATTTTGATGAGCACTTTGGCTTTTGCCAGCTCGAGTTTTGACATTTCTATTGACAGGGTCAGGGCAAATGGGCAGGTTCTTTCCGAGTCAAGGAGCAATTTTGTAGCTGATGCCGATGTTTTCTCAGTCATTGTTGATTCCACTACAGTTGAAACGCTGGAAAAAGGGCATGTGGAAGCAAGCCTGAGAGGAAGGCAATCCGGCAATGTTGTTTCTGACGCTACTGGGACATTTGATTTGGCAAAAAACCAGACATTTGCATCTCCTTTGACGCTGAGATTGATTGACAGGCTGTCGAGGGAAAATGATTATGATTTAACGGTCAAGATAGTGGATTCAAGAGGAAGGTCAGAGCAGAAGACATACGAAATTAAGACAAAACAGGCAGTTTCAGGAAGAGCGCTCGATGTTTCGATTGACAGGGTAAAGATAAACGGGCAGGTTGCTGCGCAGTCTTCAACAAATTTCGTTTCCGAGAGCAATACTTTTGATATTCTGGCTGAATTTACCGCGCTTGAGAATTTGAACAATGCGCACGTTGAGGTTGTATTGACAGATTCGAACAGCGGAAACGTGGTCGCCGATGCGTCTCCTAATTTCAATCTTGCAGGCAATTCGGCAGCTTCAAAACTGCTCAGGGTCGAGCTTTTGAACGGAATGAAAAACAGCAATTCGTTTGAATTGGCTGTGAAGTTAATAGATGCAGACGGCAATTCAATAAGCCAGTCTTACGGCATAAGAATGAGAGGCGGAAGTGCCGCTTCATTGGGCAATGATTTGGATGTTTCGGTTAACAGCGTTGAAGTCGAGAACAATAATGTAGTTGAAGATAAAATCAATTTCATCAGCCTAAGCAGCAGCTCAAAGAAGGATTTGAGCTTAAGGGTAAAGTTCACTCCGCGCGAAGACCTGAAGCAGGCTCATATCGACGCTGTCATGACTTTTGAAAACGGCGATTCGGTCTCGGACACGGCATTGACTTTTGATGCCCTGAAAGGCCAGGAAGCTACCAAAACTTTCACGCTTTCGACGGTTAACAGCAAGTTCCCGCAGAGCAATTTTAATCTGAAGCTCAGCTTTGTGGACGGAGACGGAAATATTTTGGAGAAATCTTACCGGGTAAAGATAACACCCCAGAAAAATCCATTTGCCGCGAGCTTGATTTCATTAAGCCAGGAAGGCAGCGTGCAGGCAGGCAAATCGCTCGGAGTCTCAATCAATTTGAGGAATACGGGAGTTCAGCCTCTTGAGGGAATTGTTTTGAAAGCAATCATACCTGAGCTTGATGTTTCATCTTCAAAATTCATAGACCAGTTTAAGGATGGGCAGACTGCTGATTTTTCGCTAAAAATTCCTGAGAATGCGGCTGCCGGAACTTACACTTTAAGGACTGAAATCAAATCGCAGTTAAGCGGAAACACGGAAACGAGGGAAATTCCATTTTCTGTAGTCGGAAAGAGCGTGCAGGCCTCAGTTAATCAGCTTGCTGTGAGCGTGCCTTTCTTTGAGCAGAATTTGAATAATGACGGAAGCGAGGCCGTATATCTTATAACTTTGAAAAATAACGGAATTCAGTCAAATGCTTATACACTATTGCTTACTGGAAACGATAATGTTAATTTAAGGCTTGGCGAGTCGAATGTGCTCATACTGGGTGCATCTGAATCGAGGACCGTTAACGTTTATGCCTCTTCAACCGGAAAATCAACTGGAAGGCAGAACTTTTTTGTTAACATTAAAAGCGGGGACAAACTTTTGAACCAGGTTGTGCTGAGCGCGAATATAAGCAGAACACCGGGCATGTTTTTGAACGGATTAATGACTTTTTTCAAATGGTTTTTAATCATTGTCGCCGTTGCCTTGGCTGGAATCGGGCTGTTTTTTGGACTTGCCAAAAACATGCAATCCGGAAACAAACAAGCTGAAGAGCCAAATAAACTGGCTGAAGAAATTCCCGACGCTGCAAATGGGGAAGCTTATTATTAGATTTTGATTTTTTTATATTAATTTTTAATTATTATTCTTATTCTCTTCAATTTTGTTATAATTTTTTATTGAGCAATTATAAACCAAATTTCAAAACAACAACTTTTAAATAACGACTTAACTATTCTTTTTATTGTCGGGGACGTCTTATAACCTGGCTATTATTCGGGCCTCCAGTTTTTGGAAATATGAGCCTTTGGCGATGACTTGACTGCCGAAGAAAGCCTGAAATCGGGGTTCAAAAAGAACGATGTTCTGGAAATTCCCTG
>DATDYS010000058.1:0-16523 GCA_035288925.1 Candidatus Nanoarchaeia archaeon | reverse complement strand
CTTTTCAAAATTTCCTATTTATTTTTCTGAAATGCAAAAAAAGGTGCGTGGATGAAAAAGCTGCCGTTTATCTTAATTATATTTTTTTCACTGGCGCTGTTTCTCGTAAATACTGAAGTTGCTTATCCTATATGCTCTGATCAGGGTTATGAGATTAACTGCGAAGGGCAGTGTGCTCTGGGCGGAAAGGTATATGCGAATTGTGATTACTGGTCACTCTGCAATAATTGCAGAACCTGCGGAAAATATTGTGATAGGGGATGCGGCGCACAATGCGACGCAGGCGGAGGATGCCCTTTCGGCTCCTGCCAAAACAACTGCCGGTGCTGCGGAAATGAAAATGATCCTGATTATTTAGGCTGCTGTCCAGGTTATACATCCTGGAAAGGGCTTTGCTGCACTTGGGGCGAAGAAGTAGATTGCGGGTATTGCCATCGAGAATGTCCAGGAAACCAAATTTGGGATTGTGGTAGTGGAGATTGCATTGATAAAAACCCATGCGAAGGCGCGTGTTGCGGCAACAATAATAACTGGATTTATTGGGGTGAGCCATATACGGGAGGATGCGGACTATGCGGAACTGTTTACAGATATTGTGATGGGTATGGAAGATATACTGAATCTTACGAATGTCGTAATCAAGGCTCCTGCTCTCCCGGCCAAGTAAGTTATGGAGGGAGCTGTGGAGCAGGAGGATGTGGAACCTGGAGAAATGATTGTAACGGAGGTTGCCAATGGAGTGGATGGTACTGCTCAGGAGGAAATTCAAATGCTGGCCAGCCATGCGGAACTTGCGGTAGAGGGCGTTATGACTGCAGCGGAAACTGTATAGGGGACAGTTCAAATTGTGGAAGTAGGGGATGGCAAAATTCTGGAAGTTGCGGAAACTGCGGAACGTATCAAAGATATTGCAACGGCTGCGACTGGACAGGTGAAACCCAGTGCGTAAATCAAGGGCCTTGCAGCCCTGGACATGTGAACTGGGGTGGCGGTTGTGGCTCTTGCGGAACTTCAAGACAAGATTGTGGAAGCAACTGCCAATGGGGTGGAACTTACTGCTCAGGTGAAAAAGCGCTAACTTCTTGCGGCTCTTGCGGTAGAGGAAAAACAGATTGCGCAGGAAATTGCAATGGAGACTATTCCACCTGCGGAAGCGCAGGTTACAAGCCAACACCAGAAGTATGTGGACTTTGCGGCACCAATTACCAATATTGTGATGGGTGCAACTGGGGAGGCAAAATATGCGTACAGCCTTCAAATGCTGTTTGTTCCCCTGGACAGACTCAGCCTTGTGGAAATGGCGGAACAAAAACATGTACTTCATCATGCGGTTGGGGTTCATGCCAGGGGGAAGGCTGTGTTCCCGGTCAAACTCAAGGATGCGGAGAGTGCGGGACAATAACATGCCAAAGTAATTATCAATGGGGTTCGTGCACTGGAAATGGTCAGTCCCAAAATCAGGGTTGCGGGAATTGCGGATCACAATCAAAAACTTGCCAGTCAAATGGTTACTGGAGTCCGTGGGGAACATGCAATGGGCAAGGTCCTTGCAGCCCTGGACAAGCAAGAGGATGCGGAAATTGCGGAACTGAGTCATGCACTTCCTCGTGCCAATGGAGTGGTTCTTGCACTAACCAAGGTGTATGTTATCCGGGTCAAACCCAAGGATGTGGGAATGGTGGAACTCAAACCTGCACTTCCTCGTGCGGTTGGGGCCCATGTCAAGGGGAAGGCTGTGTTCCCGGTCAAACACAATCATGCGGAACTTGCGGCACTCAAACATGCCAAAGTAATAACCAGTGGAGTTCCTGCACAGGAAACGGCCAGACTCAAAATCAAGGCTGCGGAAACTGCGGCTCTCAGTCAAGAACCTGCCAATCAAATGGTGATTGGACAGGATGGACGACTTGCGCCAATCAAGGCCCGTGCAGTTCCGGTCAAAAAGAAACACAAAATTGCGGAGACTGCGGAACTCAAACTAGGACTTGCAGCAGTTCATGCCAATGGAGTTCTTACAGCGCTTGCGCAGGAAACGGCCAGACTCAAAATCAAGCTTGCGGGAACTGCGGAACGCAAAGCAGAACTTGCCAGTCAAATGGTTACTTAAGTTCGTGGGGGACATGCACTGGTTCAGGTCCCTGCTCGCCTGGACAAACAGACTCCGCAGGATGCACTACATGCAAGACAAGATCCTGCCAAAATAATTGCAACTGGGGCCCATGCTCAAGCTCAGGCTCTTGCACTGTAGGCCAAACTCAATGTGTAAACAACAAGTATCAGACATGCCCAGGCTGCACATGGGCGAACTCAGGGACAAATGCAGACAGCGATGCGCAGGACAAAGAATGCGGCGACAGCTTATGTGATAATTCACCCGGAGTTTATGATTCAACCAAAGTTGCATCTGAAACTTTGGCAACATGCAAGGACACTCTGGACAATGACTGCGACGGAAAAACAGATTGCGCTGATTCAGACTGCAACGGTGTTACTGGATGCTGCACAGTAATTAAGAGGGACTGCAAATTGCTCACGGAACAGCAGTTCAGGGATATTTATTCAAAATGCTATAAAGAGTATGACAATGCATTGTGCCAAAAAATACAAGAAAATATAGAAACAATCGCAGCATCAACATACAACTATTACTCCTGCAAAAAGAATGATGTGGACACTTCGTGCTGCCAAAATCCAAGTTCCTGCGTTTACAACGGAGTTTGTTATCCGGATGGCTACAAGGGGGACATTAACGGGGATGGAGTCATGGAAAGATGTGTAGCCCATTCTCCAGGCCAATGGATTCCTGATTTCGAGATAGACTGCACCAACGGGATTGATGATGACATGGATGGCTTGATAGACTGCGCAGACGCAGACTGCGATGGAAACCTGAATGGAAAAACAATAAACCAGGACAGTCAGCTGATATCTTTTGTTGATATAACTGCAAAAAAAGACTTGGTTCCAGTAAAGTCGGTGCAAACTGGCCAGGACGGAACATACTCAATGAATATTGGATGCGGAGATTACAATGTAATGGCGTCGCATTCCATTTATTCTCCCCAGACAAAGCTGGCTTTTGTTCCTCCGAGAGGAGAAGTATCATTAAACTTCAGCCTTGTTAAAGGGACTTCCTGCGAGTCGGACTGCACTTATGCATCAGATAACCTGGTTCACGCGTCATGCGATGGCAAGAACGGGTGCATGTTCTACGACTCCATAGCAAAAACTGCATGCGATTTGTCACAGCCGGGATGGGTCAGGGATTATGATTCATCGAATTACATTGTATGCCCATCAGGAAATCCTCAGCTGAAAGTTGAGATTCAGGCAAGCCTGAGCTGCGCCAGCGGCACGATAATAAAAGCCACAAGAATAGTTGTATACAACGGAAAGCCCGTGAAGCTGGTTGTTGCAGCATGCAAGTAAGATGAAAAAAATAAATTATAAAATCGATGAGATGGTTCTGGTTTTCGTTGTGCTTGTCATAATCATAGGTGTCAGTGTGCAGGAAAAAGGCAAGCCGCTTCAAAAAGCAGACCCGGAAAAAATTCTCGGCCTTGTTTTGAAAGGCACCAGTGTCAAAGACGGCATGATGGTCCTTGACGAAAAAAAGCTAAATGAGCTGCAGGGGATGGATTATAATGCAATTAAGAAGCTCCTCAATGTGAAAGATGATTTTTGCATGTACCTACAGGATGGGAAAGGCAGTGTTCTGCTTGTCAAAGGCTCCCCAAAACTGAGCGAAGACGGAATAAAATGCCAAGAATAATTAAAAATGCAAAACAGAAAATCGCAAGCATGGTCCGTGGATGTAATACTTGCTGTGGTGATATTCATGGGTTCATTCTTTCTTTACTACGCTTTGGCTAATTCAGGCCCGGGCTCGGAAGTTGCAGGGCTGAAGGCTGACGCAAATTCAGTCATAAGGCAGGTTTCAAGCGAAGGAAACTCACTGAGCATAGTCAGCGAGCAAGGGATAAATATTACAAAAATCGGGGAGCTGAAAAACATGAGTTATGGCGAGCTCAAAAGCCAGCTCAGGGTAGAAGGGGATTTCTGCATTTACATCGAAGACGAAAAAGGAAATTTGGTTATGATAAATGACAGCTACAGGGGAGTCGGCTCCCCGAGCATAAACATAAGTGGAATTCCGTGCAGCCAAAAGTAAAAGTATCAATATAAAGTTAATTTAATTTTTATTCACTATTTCAATAAATTTTATTATTATCATACTCCACCCAACCCATTTATTAAATTTTGCGCAATATTAAAATTTCATTATTTTTAATCCACTTATTTGAATATGCCAACCCAATAAAATCCCCAATCAAAAACTATAAATACACTTAAGATTCTGAAAGAAAGAATGATTCATAAAAAAAGAGGGTATTTCTTCGTCCTGGACGCTGCACTCGGAATTTTCGTGCTGGCAATAGGCGCCTTCCTGATAGCCTCGCTTTACATAAATTTGCCCGAGCCGTCGCAGGTAGGCCTGCTGTCGGATGACTTTCTGGATTTTCTTTCCGACACGCAGATAAAAGACCTGAACAATCCCTATGCTGGAATCGGGGGGCAGCTGTGGAAAGAAGGCAGCATAACAAACAGGGACAATTCGCTCCTTCAGCAGATAGGGGAGTTCTACTCAAAAGGGCAGTACAGCCTGGCCGAGAAGTTTATACAAAACGTGTCGGCAAATACGGTCCCCTCCCAGTTTAATTACGAATTATGGATAGACGGTCAGATTTTGTATCCGAGGAATCCGAGCCCGGAAGAAATTGCATCAAAAAGCAAAACAGCCCTGATGCTGACTTCAAAAAAAATCACATTTGGCGTGGCAAACACGACTGAAAGCAGCCTTTGGGGCCCTTACAAAGCCGAGGTATTTGTATGGCAAAAATAAGCAAGAAAGGAATATTTTTCACTTTTATATCATTAACAATAATGGCAATTCTGATTGTTATCTATACACCACAGGCTGATATAACTATCCAAAAAGACACCAGGGCTGAAAGAGTGAGGATCGAGTCAATTAATAATTATGTCAATGGCCTTGAGAACGAATTTATGATAACGGTCATGAAAGCAACAGCGCAAAAAACAATTGTATCATTGAATTTATACGTCAACAAAACCCAGTCTTCTGTAAAAGATTTTGATGCCGCTTTTGCAGAAGTAATGCTTAACGGCACAATAGATAATGCAGCTATAGACTCGATAACCGGGAAAAAAATTATGGAGAACAACACAGTTTCCAACTGGACGGCCAGGTTCATTGAGGCAGGCTGGGATACTTATAACGTGAACACTTCAATAGCGCTCGGCAATGTCACCGCAAGCCAAGCAACGCCGTGGCATGTAAGCCTGACACTTAAAATGAGCCTTGATGTCAAATCAAATTTAGCCGAATGGAAAAGGGATAACGTGACATTAAAGACTTCAATCGGCATTGAAGGTTTCCACGACCCGCTATACTTAATGAACGCCAGGGGGAGCTATTCAAACAGGATAAAAATTTCAGAGGTGGAATTCAATCAATGGAATATCACTCTTGCAAGGGAGCATCTCAAAAACGGCACTTATGTGCACTGGCAGAATTCAGACGGCCCGAGCTTTATCATGAGGTTCAGCAACACAACAACAAATTCGAGCTGCTGTGGCATAGAATCCCTTGTAAATCCCAACATGATATCCCCGGAAGACCAGATAGGCAGCTATGTGGATTACCTATTCTGGAACCAAACTTATATTTCGCAGTGCACGCAGCTCTACAACATCACAAATCCTGCAGCAGGAAATATCGGGCTCTGGGACGAATTCAGGTTTTTCAAGCTTGACATAGACCACCTCACAAAATACAACATAACATCGGAATATGCAATAAGGTCATGCTGAGAGAAAAAAAAAGTTGCTACTATAATCAAATGACTAAAGTTTTTATAATGTACTCCAAATGATAGGTTATGCTCAAGGCTAATGACAGTATTATAAGGACGGTGGCGGATGAGCTTTTTGAGCTTGTGAAAAAAGCCAAGAGAATATCAGTTGAAGATGCGGCAAAAGAGCTGAAAGTTCCGCTGGTTTCGGTCCAGACACTGGTTGATTTTTTAGTGGAGGAGAAAATATTTGGAATTGAGTACAAATTCACAACCCCTTATATTTACCTTTACAGGGACAGCCTGCAGCAGGCAAAGAGCAAGGATAAAAGCTTCACGAAGGGGCTCATAACCAAAGAGCAGTTTTACGAAAGGGCAAAGCAAAAAAAAGTGCCTTATGAGTCAATAGAGGGATACTGGAGAAAGTACCTGCAGCAGAACTTGGCTTCATTGAGGGCGGAATTTTTACGCAAGGCAAAAGAGAAAAATGTGTCCGACGAAAAAACAGAGGAGCTTTGGGAAAAATACTTAGTATACTTATAAAGGCATGAGAGGCAGGCAAAATGGACATTGACGAATTTTTGGACAGGGAGCTTTCGGATTTGGGCCACGACAGCAGTTACAGCTCCGCACAGCCAAATACGCAGCCCGCCCGACAGCCGGAAGAGCAGCAGGCACCTCAGGCAGAGGATTCCTCACCCATTCTTGAGAGCATCAAATCAAACTTAAGCAAGGGAAATCTTGAAGAAGCAGAGCAGGCTTACATTCAGTTATGGCGCGTGCTGATGCAGCAAAAAATTAAGTGGAACAGGGGCATTTACGAGCAGATATTCATGCTAAGCCGCCAGTTCCTTGCAACCCTCGACCAGGCTTTCAATGAAACAAAATCAAAATCCGGCCAGATAAGTGAGTTAATAGGCAGGGGAAGAAACGCGCTCCACGACAAAAAGAAAGACATGGCAATCAGGATTTACGGCCAGATACAGGAAATAAACAATTCAATTCCAAATGTGTTCTTTGAGGAAAAAAAAATCCTGAAGGACCAGATTGAGGATTTCTACAAGGAGCTTAGCAATGCCACGGAAAACGAGCTGATACAAAAAGTTTCGGAGCTTGTGCAGCAGATAAATCAAATTATGGAAAAGATAAGCGCATCAGTCAGCTCCAATGACATCGCAGCCGCTGATTACAGTAAATGCATCGAGCTTTATAACCAGATTCCGGAAGGGTTCTTGCGGCAAAAAAACCCAGTGGGAGTCAGGCTTCTTGAGATTTACAAAAGCCTTAGCATTTCATCAGAGATGTTTGAGCTGCAAAAACAGCTCGGCAGCAGGCCAATAGTCCCCAGGGAAATGCCCAGAAATTTTTCAGCCGGCTCCCAGCCACCAAGCCATTTTTCAAGAGAAAGGAAGCATTCTTCAGCAGACAAGCCAAGATTCCCGCCGGCAATGCCGCAAAGAATACCAGCCGGAGAAGCAAGAAGGCCAGAAATTTCGCAAGGATCAGGCTTGCTGAAGAAAAAAAGAGAAATGGCAAAAAAGAACATCAAGAAAGGATTTTACAACGAAGCGTGGAAAAACATAGAAGATGCGCTTGATATTGACCCAGGAGATGCCGAGGCAATCACGCTGAAGGCAAAGATCAAGACACTGCAGTAAGCATAATCTTATTTTAATTTCAAATTGGCGGTTCACTGGGAAATTGCTTAATTAAGTTTCGGATGAAAGTCAAGGTTCCAATGGGGATAAGCTGGCAATAATTCAAACGCCCCGCTTAATAAAAAATAAAATATCAAAATTAAAAAATCCAGGTTAAAAATTTCACAAGTAAAATCTCCAAATAACCATTAATAAAATGCCAGATAAAATCATTGATTCGTACGCGCTGAATGTGAATGACATAGTAGTCGATGTGTCAATCGTGCAAAAAGAGGAAGAGCCCGTTCCGCTTTACATAATTTCAATCACCAACATAAGCGACACGACAAAGATAATTCTCGAGAAGATAAGGGATGAGTTTGTTGCGCAGGAAACAAAAACGCTGGATGAAGATACAAATGTTGTTGATGTTCAGGAGCAATTCAAGGGCAAGATTCTGAAGCTCCTTGCAAAATATTTTCCTAACGCCGACAAAAAAACAATTGACATGCTGATAAATTACATTCTTCAGCAGAATATCGGGCTGGGAAACATAGACCTGCTCCTGAAGGACATTAACCTGGAGGAAATAGTGGTCAACAATGCCAGGGACCCAATCTGGGTTTATCACAGGAGGCATGGCTGGCTGAAGACAAACGTGTTTATGCCGAACGAGGCAAGGATAAGGCATTACTCGACGATAATCGGAAGGGATGTGGGGAAGGAAATAACGCTGCTCAACCCGCTGATGGATGCCCACCTCAAGACCGGCGACAGGGTAAATGCAACGCTGTCCCCGATTTCGTCAAAAGGAAACACGCTCACAATCAGGAAATTTGCGGCAAAGCCGTGGACTATATCTGATTTTATAAGGGAAAAAACAATTTCTTACGAAGGGGCTGCATTTCTATGGACCGCCGTGCAGAATGAGCTGTCGATAATAGTTTCCGGAGGGACGGCATCCGGAAAGACGAGCATGCTTAATGCAATCGCAAATTTCTTTCCGTCCAACCAGAGAATAATATCAATCGAAGACACTAGGGAGCTGATGCTTCCGAAACTGCTGCACTGGGTACCCATGGAAACAAGGCTCTCGAATCCAGAAGGGAAAGGCGGAATTGAGATGCTTGACTTGATTGTCAATTCCCTGAGGATGAGGCCTGACAGGATACTTGTCGGCGAAATCAGGAGAAAAAAAGAGGCTGAAGTGCTCTTTGAGGCAATGCACACCGGCCATTCAGTTTACGGCACCCTTCACGCAAACAATGCGCGGGAAACAATAAACAGGCTCACGAGCCCGCCGATTGACTTGCCAAAGCAGATCCTATCCGGGCTTTCGCTGATTGTCGTTCAGCACATCAACAGGAGGATTGGAAGAAGAAGGACGCTCCAGATTGCTGAAGTCACGCCAGATGGGGACGCAAAAGTGATTATGCAGCTCAATCCGATAAAAGACGAGCTGGAGCTTCTCTGCGAGCCGGAAACTATCCTAGACACACTCGGGCTTTACACCGGTCTCCTAAAACAGGACATTTATTCTGATATGCAGGCAAAAATTGAAATATTAAAGTGGATGGTGAAAAGGAATGTCAATGATGTAAATAAAATTGGCATGCTGATGTCAAGATACTACCGCAACAAGCCCCTCATGAGCTTAAAAGGTGTTTAAAATAGCCTTCGTAAACAGGGTTGCCTCATTCTTTCCCGGGCTGAAGCGGGACCTTAGGATAGCGCACGTCAATTATTCCCCTTTGGAATACGTGGGCAAAAACCTCAAGACTACTTTTATTTTTGCCCCCCTGTTCACTGTGCTTTTTTTTTTCATACTTAAAAAAGCAAATCTTTCATTTTTTCTGCTTGTGCCGGCATTCCTGATTCTATTTATTATTATTTTTCAGTTTTCCATAATAAGCATAAAATCCAAAATAAAAAAAAGGGAAAAGGAAATAGACATGGAAGTCCTCTTTGTTGGAAGGTACATGCTGGTGAAGCTGTATTCAGGAAGGCCCCTGCTGAACGCCCTGATAGAAACCTCAGAAAGCAGGGGAATTGCCGCAAAATACATAAAAGAAATTGTCGATGACATAGGCACCGGCAGCACGATAGAAGATGCGCTGAGGAACGCAATGATATACTCCCCTTCCAAGAAATTGAGGAAAATATTGTTCCACATAAACAATGCGCTTAAGCTTGGAATTGATGTCACAGGCCCTCTCGAGTCGGTGCTTGAGGGGATAACCAAGGAAGACTCGCTTGAAATTAAGAAATACGGCAAGAAGCTGAACACGCTGGTGATATTTTACATGCTTGGCGCGGTCATCATGCCCTCCCTTGGAGTGTCAATTTTTATAGTCATATCCAGCTTCATAAGCTTCCCAATAGGACTAAACGGGCTTTTGCTGTTTGTATTTTTCATAGTGATAATTGAATTTATTTTCATAACTCTGTTCAGGTCCATAAGGCCGACGGTGAATCTCTGATGGCTTTCAGGATAATATTTTTGGAGGAGTTTGGAAAGGCATTTGTGCCCAAAAAGGCAATTCCAAATTTAAAGGGCTACATGCTTAAAGCCGGCTTTGCTGAGGTCCCTTACAAATTTTTTGGTGTGCTTTTTTACATCACCGCTTTCATAACCACACTCATATTCATCACGTTTATATTTCCTTATATCAGCACCGGAAAATATTCGGTCTTGCTGGTTTACCTATATTCTTTCAGCAGCTGGTTTGTCGTGCAGCTGTCTTTTGCGGCATTTTTTATAATGGTGGTCTATTTTTACCTTGATTTGAGGATATACCACAGGACCAGATTAATGGAAGAGCAGCTCCCTGATTTTCTGGAAGTGGTGTCCGCAAACCTAAAGGGAGGCATGACATTTGAGAGGGCGCTGTGGGGCGCAATAAACCCCAGGTTTAGGGTGCTGTCAAACGAGATGGCAAGGACATCCAAAAAAGTCATGACGGGGTATGATTTAAGCAAAGCGCTCATTGAGCTGGGAGACAATTATGACTCATTGATGCTCAAAAGGACGATAGACTTGATTATAAGCGAAGTCGAGAGCGGGGGGAACGTGGCAGAGCTGATAGACCGGCTGGTTGACAATCTAAAAGAAACAAAAGAATTAAAGGACGAGATGGCCGCGTCCGCAATTGCTTATATGATTTTTATTTCCATAATAGTGGTTGTGATAAGCCCCCTTCTATTCGCTTTGTCTTTTCACCTTCTGAAAGTGCTTGTAAGTTTCGTGAACAAGCTTGCAGTCACAACGCAGAATGTCAGCGCGCTGCCGTTTGTGTTCTCGAAGATAAGCGTCAATGTCGGGGACTTCAAAAAATTCTCAATGATCGCATTGTTGGTCATATCGCTGTTCTCCTCGTTAATAGTTGCAATAGTTGAAAAAGGCCAGATAAAGGCAGGCATAAAATATATTCCAATTTATATCATTGGGTCAGCATGCTTTTATTTCATATTCATGAATGTTCTTGGCTCGGCTTTGGGCGGGATAGCCTGAAGAAGCCAGTCAGCTATTAAGTAAAAAAGTTACTTACTTCCTCAGAAAGGTTTATATATCATTTCATACTCCGGAATTAACAATCGTTAAGTTTAGGCGGTTTTCATGAGCTTAGAAACAATTGCAAAGATGGCTGGTGGAGGATTGATGGGATACATTGCAGCCCCGCTTATAATTCCAGCCGGTGCGTCATATGCATACGCGTTGGCAACAAGAGCTATCGCGGCTATAACTGGAGCTTATGTCGTATCATCAATCGGCTCACCCCAAAAATCTTCTCACGGTAAGCCGGCACACTAAGGGAAACTAAATGCTCGAATCATTTTTGGTAACGTCAAGGGAAACTTTGGAAGCTGGGTTAGTTGTAGGGATTGTGCTCGCTTACCTTAACAGGACAAATAACCGGAATTACAAAAAAACGGTTTATTATGCGGTTGCACTGGGAATTCTTGCAAGCATTTTAGCTGCGTTTTCATTTACTTTTTTCGCAGGAGAATTTAAGGGAGCTTCTGAGCAGATTTTTGAAGGTGCAACAATGATTTTGGGCGCATTTCTTCTTACAACAATGATTTTATGGATGATGCAGCAGAGGTTTATTTCAAAGGAGATTGAATCAAAAGTCCAGATACATTTAACTAATCCTGCGCAATGGGTGTCCCATCTTGGAATTTTTATGGTCATATTCATCGCAATTATCAGGGAAGGAATTGAAACCGTTATTTTCCTGAACGCACTGAACTATCAAAGCGGAATCAGTTTTTTAGGCGGCACCCTGGGGATTGTTGCAGCGGTTGCCGCCGGCTGCATTTTCTTTGTAGGCACAAAAAAAATAAATTTGAAAAAATTGTTTAATGTAAGCAGCATTTTATTGGTATTATTCGCAGCAGGGTTGGTTTTGCACGGCGTGCATGAATTTGTCGAATCAGGAATTTTGCCAGGCATAATAAGCCCTCTTTTTGATGTTGGGCATATTTTAAGCGATGAAAGCACTGCCGGAAGCTTCCTTAAGGGCATGTTTGGATATGTTTCGGATCCTAGCCTGATTGAACTAATGGCTTATTTTGCATATCTCGGAGCCATTTTGATTTTATACGGAAGAATAAAGAATTCTATGGCGGCACTGCGGCGTAAAGTATAAATACACGGGAAAATAATATTTCCTAATGAAAAATATTTTATGGTACCTTATAGCAGGCACGAAAGGCGGCGAAACCCGTGGCAAAATTATAGAATTGTTGAATGCAAACCCGTGCAACGCCAACAAAATTGCCGAAATGCTTAAGTTGGATTACAAGACAGTTCGCCATCATCTTCAAGTTCTTGAAAAAAACAATATAATAACTGCAGTAAACAAGGGAAATTACGGTGCTGTGTATTTTTTATCCGAGATAATGAAAACAAACTTGCCTATTTTCAATGAGATTTGGGGGAAATTTGGGTAAAAGTAATTAAATAGCAGTTTCTTCGCTTTTTCTATGGAATCATTAATAATGAATATAACTACGATTTTGACTGGGATTTCCACAATATTACTTTTAGGTCTGGTTTATGTCTATTATAAAAATCTAAGAAAAATCAAGTCAAATTTTACAATCGGATTGCTGATTTTTGCAATTCTATTTATGATTCAAAATATTGTTTCCCTATATTATTTTATTACAATGATGGATTATTACGTGCCGGAAGTTGAAACTCATGTTTTTATTTTTACACTATTGCAGACAATTGGATTTGGAATTTTATTGAAGATAACATGGGAATGATGTGGATTTTATGAAAAAAAATTATTTTTTTCTGGTTTTGATAATATTTAGCATGATTATTCTTGGATGCCGGGAGTCAGTGCAGCCGCAGAAGCAAAATTTCATGATGGAAAAAGAATCCGGAGAAATGGCAGAGATTGGCTTTGAGATGACGAATGGCAAAATGGTAATGGTCGAGGAGAAAGCAAAAACACATTCAATGATGGAGAAAGATGCAGTTCTAAATGACGGCACTAGAGTGATGACAAACGGAAAAGTTATGAGGGCAAATGGAACAGCTTTTACGCTTAAAGAAGGCGAGTCAATCTGGATGGATGGTTCATTCATGAAAGCCGACGAGATTATGGAAGAAAAGAGCATGATGAAAGATGAATCGATGATGGAATCCCCTTATCAAGGAAAAATTCTTGCAGGCACAGCATCTCCTTACATTGAATTCAACAAAGCTGATTACGAAAAAGCACTAAAAGAAAACAAAAAAATACTGCTTTACTTTTACGCAAACTGGTGCCAGATATGCAAGGCAGAGCAGCCCAACACTTTTGCCGCATTCAACGAACTAAATGACACCAATCTCGTGGGATTCAGAATAAATTATAAAGATTCTGGAACAGATGCGGATGAGGAAGCGCTTGCAAAGGAATTTGGCGTTGCTTACCAGCATACAAAAGTTATATTAAAAGACGGACAAAGAATTGGAAAGTTTCCGGATTCCTGGGACAAGCAAAGATATTTGGATGAACTTGCTAAAGTTTAAATGAAAATAGGATAAAAAAGATTCCAAAAAATGGTAGAAGTCTCAGTTGTAATCGCATTCGTCGCAGGAATTGTGTCATTTGTTAGCCCGTGTGTTTTGCCCATAATACCGGGCTTTCTGGCATATTTGTCTGGAACATCAACAACGAATGAAAATGCAAGATTAAAAATTTTCCTGAACAGCGCCGCGTTTGTAATCGGGTTTTCGCTGATTTTTGCATCGCTCGGAGTTTTGCTTAATACAGTGCTCGAAAGAGTTTCATATTCTGTCCAAAACTGGCTTTCAAGGATTGGAGGATTAATAATAATTTTATTCGCGTTTTATGTTCTAGGGCTAATCAAGCTGCCGTTTCTGGAAAGGGAGCATAAACTGAAAGTTAAGAAGAAATTCAGCATCACTTACATAACTTCGTTTGCATTCGGCGCTGCATTTGCAGTCGGCTGGACTCCATGCGTAAGCGCGATTTTGGGAAGCGTTCTTGCGCTGGCTGCGGCCAAGCCGGGATTGAGTTTTGTTTTGCTGCTCTCATATTCTATGGGATTGGGAATCCCATTCCTATTGGTGGGGTTATTTACGGCACAGGCTGTAAAAATAATAAGCAAATCCCCAACTTTCCTGAAATATTTTAATATAATCGTGGGCATACTTTTATTAATTCTTGGGGTGCTGGTATTCACGAATGAGTTAAATGTTGCGGCAAACTTTTTCGTCCCAGCATCACTTTTAGGTTTAAAATGAATTTCATAAAAAAGCCTTTTGTAGCTTTGGTTGTCATGGTTTTGGTAGCCGCAGCGATAATATTCGTTGAAATGCAAAAGCCAAATGTTAATTTTGCAAATAATTCAACATTGGAAGGAAAAAATTCCCAATACCAAAAAGCCCCGGATTTTATTGGAATAAGCAGGTGGATTAACTCGGAGCCATTGAAGGTAGAAAGCCTGAAAGGCAAGATTGTGCTCGTTGATTTCTGGACTTACACCTGCATAAACTGCATAAGAACTTTGCCGTATCTGAAAGACTGGGATGCAAAATACCGGGATAAAGGGCTTGTGATTGTCGGTGTTCACTCGCCCGAATTTGAATTTGAGAAAAAATATGAAAACGTTCTGAAAGCTGTCAATGATTATCAGATTAAGTATCCGGTTGCGCAGGACAACCACTATGCTACTTGGAGCGCCTACCAAAACCGGTACTGGCCTCATAAATTCCTAATTGATATCAACGGCTATATCAGATATGATCACATTGGGGAAGGAAATTACGGCGAAACAGAGATGATGATACAAACTCTGCTGCAGGAAAGGATGGAGAGGCTAAATAAGAAAAACGGAGTGTCCGTGAACTTGACAAAAGCCCCTGAATCTTCGGATTTCGGCGAAATCGGAACTCCTGAAATTTATTTTGGCTATCAGTTCACAAGAGGAAACATCGGATATGCAAATATTCCGCAGGATTCTGTCATTGACTACAAACTGCCGCCAAATGCGGCAAAAAATTATGTTTACCTGTCAGGAAAATGGAAGAATAATGCGGACAACATGGAGCTTGCCAGCGACGAGGGATTGATACTGCTGATATTTCAGGCTAAAAAAATAAATATAGTCGCAGGCTCCGAAAACAAGTCAGATGCTTATGTTCTGCTGGATACAGATTTTGAAAACGAAAAAACAAAAGGAAGCGATGTTGAGCTGCAGGGCAATAAAAGCATTGTGAATATAAAAGAATTCAAAATTTATAACATCGCATCTGCCGAAGGCTATGGGACCCACATAATTGAGCTGCAGTTAGCCGGAAAGGGATTTAAGATTTATACTTTTACTTTCGGGTAATTATCTGACATAAGCAAATGCTTGTTTATTGGCTCCAACATTTATAACAAACATATCGGCAAACATTTTGCTATCATGCACAAGTCCTCCAACAACTATGTTAGAACCAGCTATCTTTGAAGCGTCCAAATGAGCATCTAGGTATGCAAAACTAATACCCTTAGCATCTACTTTTTGGTTATCCGTAACTGATAGTCTATTAGGCCATGTATGTGACTGCCCATTCACTTCAACAATTAAACCACCCCTTAAGATGTACAAACCATGATCTATAACTTCATAATGACCCTCAGTGCCAACAATAGACGAATTGTGTCCATGACCTATCACAACTCCATCCGTTAAAACTAATTTTCCTTCATATTCTGGCAAATTTTTTAATAATTCTTCAATTGTTAAAATGTGTATAGGTTTAGTCTTTATAAAAGCAGCAAACTTGTTACTTAATCTATGTTTATATAATCCTTCAACCCCCTCACCGGTCATTATTACCCTCTCTACATCTACAACACCCTCCTCAAATAATGAACGTGGCAAATCTTTGTCATCTGAAAAAAGAAAACCTTTGTCTTGAAGTGATTGTGCATCATTGATTGCCTTTTGGATAAGTTCATCAAGATACCTAATTTGTGCTCTAAGATTGTTTATCCGCCCATCATCTCTCATGAATTTGGATCTATCCGGTGCATAACCCAAATGAAGCCACTCTTTCAACTGTTCTGGAGTATAACTCCCAGCAGCCAAAACTTGAGCTCTGTAATTATTAAATTGAATTATTTTTTCCAATTTTGAAGATACATAATCAACAGGAAGTACACCTAGTTTACCTAGAGCGATATACTCTACTCTAAGCTGAGGTGATACTTGTGGACTTAATAGTAGATTAAACAATTCAATTGGAAAATCTGACATAACTCCTCAGAAACAAGTTTGATTATTAAATTTATGCATAGATAATACCAAAAAATCAAACACTTTTAAAAGTCTTCTGCATCAGCAAAGCATCCCTTTCTATATTCGGGCTTTCGGAAACAACAACACCCTTCACTTTAAAATCTTTCAGGGCTTTCAGCAATTCTTTATATTTCAAGTCAGATTCTTTCAGTGTCAAATGATGTTTCTCCCCCTTAGGGCCGTATGCAATTCCCGT